>NZ_VULP01000004.1:0-155998 GCF_009697165.1 Anaerobutyricum soehngenii
AGGGAGCAGTAATTAAAACATATTTTGCACATAAAAAACATATTGATCCGGAAAAGATTATTTCTGTAGCAGTGACACCTTGTACAGCGAAAAAGGCAGAAATAGCAAGAGAAGAGTTATGTGATGCGGGAAAGCTTCTTAATATAGAAGAAATGCGTGACAATGATTATGTTATTACAACAAAAGAGCTGGTACAGTGGTGTAAAGAGGAAGGAATGGATTTAGAGAAAATCACTCCTTCAAAGTATGACAGTGTATTAGGAGAAGGAACTGGAGCCGGAATGATTTTCGGAAATACCGGTGGTGTAATGGAGGCAGCACTTCGAACAGTTTACAGAGTTCTAGAAGGGAAAGAGGCACCGGCAGATTTTTATCAGCTTCGTCCGGTAAGAGGATTAAATAACCGAAAAGAAGCGGAAGTGACGATTGCAGGAAAGAATCTCAGAGTTTGTATTCTGTATGGAACAGCGGCTGCGGAAGAATTTTTGGCAGAAGATATGAGTGGATATCATTTTGTAGAAGTTATGACATGTCCGGGAGGCTGTATCAGTGGAGCAGGACAGCCAGATTGTGGAAGTGTTCCGGTATCAGATGCTGTAAGAAAAAAGAGAATCGCATCATTATACCAGGCTGATGAACGGGCGCAATACAGAAATTCCATGGATAATCCGGAAATTGGAATGATATATAATGAATTTTTCAAAGAACCATTGAGTCTTTTATCTGAAACACTTTTACACACCACATATAAGAGTGAGTAAGAAAAAAGAGTGCAAAATAGTTCAAAAATGAGGATTAAATTTTCCAACTAAAAAAACGGTGCGAAATGAGAAATTCTTGCCTATATTTTCTTGGCAATGATACCAATTTGTTTCATATCGACAGATGTAATTCGTTGCTGTTGCAATAAAATGTGACAGCAACGTTTCTTTTTGTTGTGCAAACTGTATAAATGTAAAAAATATCCGATTGATAATTGCCACATACTGACACGGATATTCCTAATTATTGATTATTTTTTACTGTATAATGCAAGACAGATGAAAGCTCAGTAGTGGTTGATTTACAGGATTTATAGGATAATTTTTTGAGTTATCATCTCTCAAACATTTTCATTGCACATTTTTATGTGTCAGTAAGAAGGAGGAAAATTGTAATGATTGCAAAAGGATTTACAGAACCAACCGCACGTATCAAAGCCTTAAAAGCAGAAGTTGTTAACGCAGTACCTGAAGTAGAGCCATATAGAGCCGTACTTATTACAGAGTCTTACAAAGAGACAGAAGGTATGCCAGCAGTTATGAGAAGAGCAAAAGCTAACGAAAAGATTTTTAATAATCTTCCAGTTGTAATTCGTGATAACGAATTAATCGTAGGTGCTCTTTCCGTAAAACCTCGTTCTACAAACCTTTGCCCAGAGTTCTCATTTGACTGGGTAGAAAAAGAGTTTAAGACAATGGCAACTCGTATGTGTGACCCATTCGTAATTACTGAAGAAACAGCAGATATCCTTCACGAAGTATTTAAATACTGGAAGGGTAAAACTACCAGCGAATTAGCTACTTCCTACATGAGCCAGGATTGTCTTGACTGCCAGGCTGGTGGAGTATTCACAGTTGGTAACTACTACTTTGGTGGCATTGGACACGTGTGTGTTGATTACGGTAAAGTATTAAAAATCGGTTTCAAGGGTGTTATTGCAGAAGTAGTTGAAGCAATGAACAAACTTGATGTAAATGATCCGGAATATCTGCAGAAGAGAGCATTCTATGAAGCAGTTATTATTTCTTACAATGCAGCAATCAATTTTGCAAAGAGATACAGCAAAAAAGCGGCTGAGATGGCAGCTACATGTACAGATCCAGTGAGAAAAGCTGAATTACTTCAGATTTCCAAGAACTGTGATCGTGTTCCTGAAAGCGGAGCTACAAACTTCTATGAAGCTTGTCAGTCTTTCTGGTTTGTACAGGCATTAGTACAGATCGAAGCGAATGGACATTCCATTTCTCCAGGACGTTTTGACCAGTATATGTGGCCATATTTAGAAGCAGACAAGAACATTTCTAAAGAATTCGCTCAGGAATTACTTGACTGTCTCTTTGTATTATTAAACCATGTAAACAAAACTCGTGATGATGTATCTGATCAGGCATTCGCAGGATACGCAGTATTCCAGAACTTTGGTGTTGGTGGACAGACAGAAGATGGTCTTGATGCTACAAACCCAGTTTCTTATATGTGTATGGATGCAGCAGCACATGTTAGATTACCTGCACCATCATTCTCCGTTCGTATTCATAACCAGACACCGGATGAATTCTTATTAAGAGCTTGTGAACTTGCAAGACTTGGTACTGGTGTTCCAGCTATGTACAATGATGAAGCAATCATTCCTGCATTATGTAACAGAGGATTAACTCTTGCAGATGCTCGTAATTACTGTATCATCGGTTGTGTAGAGCCTCAGTGTCCACACAAGACAGACGGATGGCATGATGCAGCATTCTTTAACGTTGCTAAGGTATTTGATATCGCTATTCATGGTGGTAAGAATCGTGATGGCAAACAGTTAGGACCTGTTACAAAACCTATGCCAGAATGGAAGTCCATGGATGATTTATATGAATCATACGAGACTCAGATCGAGTACTTTGTATCTAAATTAGTTGAGGCAGATAATGCTGTTGATATCGCTCATAAAGAAAGAGCACCATTACCATTCATGTCCGCATTAGTTGATGACTGTATTGGAAGAGGTAAAACAGTTATGGAAGGTGGAGCAATCTACAACTTCACAGGACCTCAGGCATTTGGTAACGTAGATACAGGTGATGCTATCTACTGTATCAAGAAACATGTATTTGAAGATAAAGACTTAACAATGCAGCAGATTTACGATGCTATGGAAAATAACTTCGGTGCTGAACTTGGTGCTGGATGTTACGATGGACCATTCGTAAGATTAAGTACAGATTCCGCTGATTCCGCTGCAGCAGCTATGGAAAGTGTTTCCGTATCCGCAGAGGATAACATGGAATCCATCATTAATGCTGTTGTTCAGAAAATTCTTGCAGAAAAAGGATCTAACTTAAGCATGAGCGTTGATACAAAATCTGCAGCTTGTGGAAGCTGCTGTAGTGATTCTCAGAGAGCTGAATACGACAGAATCAGACATATCCTCGATGCAACACCTTGCTTCGGTAACGATATTGATGAAGTTGATATGTGCGCTCGTAAAGCTACACAGGTTTACTCTCACGAAGTTGAGAAATACAAAAACCCACGTGGAGGCCAGTATCAGGCAGGATGTTACCCAGTATCTGCTAACGTATTATTTGGTAAAGATGTACAGGCTCTTCCAGATGGACGTTACAGCAACGCACCTCTTGCAGATGGTGTTTCCCCTCGTCAGGGTCATGACGTTAAGGGACCTACAGCTGCAGGTAACTCCGTAGCTAAACTTGACCAGTTAAATATCTCCAATGGTACATTATACAACCAGAAATTCTTACCTTCTGCAGTAGCAGGTGATCAGGGACTTCTGAACTTCGCAGCAGTTGTTCGTAACTACTTCGATAAGAAGGGTATGCATGTACAGTTTAACGTAATCGATAAAGAGACATTACTTGATGCTCAGGCACATCCAGAAAACTACAAAGACTTAGTAGTACGTGTAGCTGGATACTCCGCTCATTGGACAGTACTTGCTAAAGAAGTTCAGGATGATATCATTGCTCGTACAGAACAGAGTTTCTAAAATAATAAATTTTTGAAATAATCTGGAGGAAGTACCTATGAGTAATATGGAACCAAGCTGCGATACAAGTAAAAAAGGGCTTGTCTTTAATATACAGAGATTCTCTGTAAATGACGGTCCGGGTGTAAGAACGATTGCCTTTTTAAATGGCTGTCCTCTTCGCTGCAAATGGTGTTGTAACCCCGAATCGCAGGAATTAAAACCAGTCGTTATGTTTAAAGCACAGAATTGTGTTGGCTGTGGAAATTGTGAGGTTGTGTGTCCAACTGGTGCTTCTAATTTGAACTTTCCAGGAAAAATTGATCATACAAAATGTATTGCATGTGGTAAATGTATTGATGTCTGCTATCACAGAGCCCTTGAAATGTCCGGTAAATGGATGACAGTAGAGGAACTGATGGGAGAACTTTACAAAGACCGCGTTATTTACAGAAAGTCCGGAGGCGGAATTACCGTCTCCGGAGGTGAAGCGATGGTACAGCATGAATTTCTTTTAGAGCTGTTAAAGGCTTGTAAGGCATTCGGCTGGACTACTGCGATTGAAACAACCGGTATGGCTTCGCCGGAAGTAATCGAAAAGATTATTCCTTGGCTCGATGTTGTTATGATGGATATCAAACATATTGACCCGGAAGTACACAAAGAGTATACTGGAGTAAATAACGAGGCGATACTAAAGAATGCATTACTGATTTCCAGTCTTGCTAAAAAGATGATCATTCGTGTTCCGGTTATTCCGGGATTTAACGCAAGCCCGAATGTAATTGCGGCAATTGCGAAGTTTACTACCTATCTTCATAATGTAAATGAGTTACATCTTTTGCCTTATCATGATCTTGGAAGTAATAAATACGGAATGCTTGGCAAGGAATATGAGCTTGCCGGAGTAAAGAAACCGGAAAACGAATTCATGGAAGAATTAAAAGCAATAGTAGAAAAAGAAGGATTAACCTGTAAAATCGGAGGCTGATCGATACAGGCAATCCGAGGTATCCCTTATACATACCGAAAGGTACAGGAGGTCAAGATGAATAAAGACATAACATTATTAACTTCTGAATCTGTTACAGAGGGACATCCGGATAAAATGTGCGATATGATTTCCGACGCTTTGCTGGATGCCTATTTAAAAGAAGATCCATCTGCCCATGTGGCACTGGAGACAATGGCTTCTGAAGACACTGTCTTCATTGCTGGAGAAGTTGCTTCTTTCGCAAAGGTTGATGTTAAAAATAAGGCAAGAGAGATTATCTGTGAAATAGGTTATGACAGTAAAGAAAAAGGAATAGACGGAAACGAATGTCTAATTCTTACTAACATCGGTGTACAGTCACCTGATATCGCACAGGGCGTTACCCAGTGTAACGGAACCATTGGAGCGGGAGATCAGGGAATGATGTATGGATATGCCTGTGATGATACAGAGGAACTTATGCCACTGTCTATCTCACTGGCACATAAACTCAGCAAACGACTTACGCAGGTAAGAAAAGAAGGACTCCTTCCATACCTCTATCCAGATGGAAAGTCACAGGTTACAGTAGCATATAATAACCAGGGGGAAATCCTTGGAATTACAGATGTTGTAATTTCTGCACAACATAATGCAGAAGTTTCTGTACAAAAGCTTCGAATGGATATTGAGGAGCATGTTATAAAAGAAGTAATTCCGAAAGAATTACTTTTACCGGATGTAAAGATACATATTAATCCTACAGGACGATTCGTAGTAGGTGGTCCTGCCGGAGATGTAGGTCTTACCGGAAGAAAGATTATTGTAGATACTTATGGTGGAATCGCCAGACATGGTGGCGGAGCATTCTCAGGTAAGGACCCGACAAAGGTTGACCGTTCCGCAGCTTATATGGCAAGATATGCCGCAAAGAATGTGGTAGCTGCCGGATTTTGCAAAAAGTGTGAGGTGAATCTCGCATATGCAATCGGTGTGCCACAGCCAGTATCTATAAAGATAGATACTTTTGGTACAGAAGAATTACCAAAAGAAATTATTGAAGACACTATAAAAGAAGTATTTGATTTCAGTGTGGCAGGTATTATCAATAACCTATCTCTCACTAAGGTTACATATAAGCCAGTCGCAGCATATGGACACTTCGGAAGAACAGAACTTGATCTCCCATGGGAACGGTTAGATAAGGTTACTGTTCTCCAGGAAAAAGCAGTTGCCCGTATGGCGGAAGAAATCTGTAAAAACCGTTAAACATTTAAATACAACAATCATTACACTTTTTAATAATTTATTATCTGTTCAGAACATTGTGAGTATTACTTTTACAATAGAAGTTCGGATAAAAAGTATACTACTTGGGGTCATTCAAGCGCATAATTGTTCTGAGTAATCGGTCTCAACACTCTCACAAATAGATTATAAAAAACAATAATAAGCTTGATCCACATAAAGGGGACTGTCACAAGGTGACAGTCCCCTAATTTAATTTACTGAGTGACAGACGGGAGTAAGAAGCGGAATATATAGCATTTGTTCCGTATCACTGCACTCTTAATGCACGACCGCATTAAGAGTTTGCTCTAAAGTCACAGATGCTATATATTCCGCTTCTTACTCCCTATGTGTTGGCTACAGTAGATAATTAAATCAGGGGAATTTGTTGAGTGTGGTCTTGACGGCAGGAGTACATGAAGCAAAAGGAGCCAATGCTTTTGAAGAAAGTAGAGAATATTCATCTTGCATAAATGATAATTAATAGTTAAAATATAATTATATGATAGAAGTAAGTAACTATGCAGGTAAAAGCATTATGATGTAGATGCAGGTTTGCAAAGTGGTTGTGAATATTACTATTATAATTTTAGAAGGAGGATTTTTAAAATGGTAAGAAAAGCAAATATCGTTCAGAAACAGGAACTTGGTGGGGGAAAAGGTTGTGCAGAGGTACACGAAATCGTTCCGGAAAAAGATTTATACGGACATGGAAAACTGTATGCTAAAGTTGTATTAAAACCAAATTCCAGCGTAGGCTGGCATCGTCATGTTGGAGAGACAGAGCCATATTATATTTTAGAGGGAGAGGGAATCTTTGTGGACGATGACGGAAGCCGCACAAAAGTAGGCCCTGGAGATGTATGTACAATCCTTCCAGGACAGTGTCACGCAATCGAGAATGCATCATCATGCAAAGATTTAGCATTTATGGCATTAATTCATAAGGACTGATTCGTTTGAGGTTTTGTTAAGACAGACGAACCCCTGAAGAGAACCAATACCCTATATTTGTGACTCTATCGCTGTGGGTTGAATGTTCGCTATACGGCTCACATTCAATCCTCGCTCTAAGGCCACAAATATAGGGTATTGGTTCTCTTCGGGGGTTCTGTCTTTGATAAAAACAGGAAAGTAAAATCCACAACAAAAATTATCCTAATGGCCTGGCTATGAGGCATAAACAACCAGAAAAACGAGAAATCTGTATCTCTTAGATACGGACTTCTCGTTTTTCGTCTGTCTCATATTACAAGAGGGGTAATTACTTGTTGGATTTTGTTCTCGCTATCACAAATAAATAATCAAGAAAATTACATGTAAATGCAATATATTTTCCTATGATTGAGAAATAGCACAAAAAAAACAGTTTATTTTTTGGGTAAAAATGATAAAATATATATAAAGTAGGGTTTGGTGTAAAGAAAGTAAAAATTTTTGTCTTTATTTTTACAATTTAAATATCCCTTTGGAGGTGAATATGGAAGTAGAGAAGAAGAGTGGCAGAGGGAAAAAGGAAGTTAGTCTGATCGGCTTATTTGGAAAACAGTTTCTAGAAGAAATGCAGAATAAGCTGGCAGAAGCAACAGGAGTTTCTTTTTTTATTATTGATTATAAAGGAGAGCCAGTTACAAAGGGAGAAAAGGAAGAAAAGTTTTGTAAGGAAAGAAAGAAGGAAGATGAAAAGTGTAGTGAATGTCAGATTAGCAGGGCATTTGCTGCAGCGAAGAGTGCGATTAAAAACTGTACACATATTTTTACCTGTCCAAATGGGCTTGTACATATGGCAATTCCGATTATTGTAAACAACCAGTACATTGGAGCAATGGTTGGAGGTCCGATTCGATGTGAAGAAAAAGCATTAAAAGAGAGTGAATTGGGAGATAACGAGAAAGAACGAAAACAGTTTTTAGAAAAACTAGGCGAACAAAAAGAATATCAGAGTATTCCTGCTTTTACAGAAAAACGGATTGCAGCAATTGCGGATATGGTATTCCTTTTATTTAAAGAAATGGGAGAAAAGGAAACGGTAGCAATTCGGTTAGGTGCATTAGAGCATAAAGAAGTACATCTTTCAGATATTCGTAAAAAGAATAAATTGTTAGAAGATAAGGTGAACAGGCTTGAATATGAGGTATTAAAAGGGAAGCTGACGAAACAGTTTATGCTTAATCTTTTAACAACGATTTCTAGTTTTTCTATCATTGAAAATGCAAATAGAACGGAAAATATTATAGCGGAAATGGCAGGAGTGTTACGATATTATCTGGATAATACATCAGAGATTATTTCATTATCAGAAGAGTTAAAGCAGATTGAATTATATCTGGATGTTTTAAGACAACAATATGATGATCGGTTAGAATATCGTGTGTATTGTCAGGAAGAAGTGGAAAAGCAAAAGATTCCGATTGTCGGACTTTTCCCATTTGTAGAACAATTGGTTGATTTTGGTGTCTTTTCAGGACATTTTAGAGGAACTGTATATATTGATGCGGAGAAAAAAGAAGAGTATTGCCAGATTGTATTGCAGTTAGAAAGTTCCGGTTTATCAATGGGACATTTTGGAGCAGATATTACAGATAGTAATTTTGTTCAGATGCAGGAAGCGGATACCAGAAAGAGATATGCAAAAGAATTTGGTAAAGATTTTGAAATAACTGTAGATCCGAATGTAGTAACGGTGAAAATCCCATTTCAGAAAATAAAGTAAGGAGGTAGCCATGGTAAATATTTTATTGATTGATCAAGAACCGTTATTTCAACAGGCTTTTTCAAAAATGATTACGGAAACGGAAGATTGTCAGCTTGTCGGAATTGCGGAAAATAGTAAAGAAGCATTTGAAATCATAAGCCGCTATCATCCGCAGGTTATATTTTGTGATGTGGTTCTTGGTATGGAGAATGGTATTGCAGTCTGCAGTCTTATTAAAGAGCACTTTCCGGAAATTGTAACGTATATTTTATCAAATTATTGTAATTTTCGCATGATTCGCCGTTCAATGGATGCAGGAGTGGAAGAATATTTAAATAAGCCCATATCTAGAACGAAGCTTTTAGAACTAGTAAAGAAACAGAATGGTCTTGGGCAGAATGAAGAGGAAAATGTTCAGCAGGAAGCCTTGTTTGCAGCAATAGAGCAAAAAGATTATAAGAAGGCGTATGATACAGCAAAGGAACTGGTAGAATGTTTGTTTGAAGAATGTGACAGAAGAGAGCGTAGAAGTAAACTGTCCATGCTGGAATCCAGCCTGTTTTATATGATACCAGGAATGGATAATATTCAGAAAAATTATTATTTACAAAAGTATGAGATTACAGTCAAGGTTCTGACAAAGAGTACGCTTTGCTATTACTGGCTGATTCAGATTATAACAGAAGTATTTCGTCAGCTTTGTACAATGAAGTATGCACATATGAATAAGGTATTCCAGTATATAGAGAATAATAAGAACAATGAGATTTCTCTCTCTGAATTAGCAGAAGAGGCAGGAATTAGCAGTGGATATCTAAGTCGTATTTTTAAAAAATATTATAAGATCAGTGTGGTAGATTATATTCACCTTCGTAAGTTGTTGCAGGCTAAATATTATATGGCAACAAGCGAGATGAATATTTCAGATATTTCTTTCTTGCTTGGATACAGTGAAGCGGGATATTTTTGCAAAATATTTAAAAAATATGAAGGACAGACACCGTCAGCATTTCATAAAAATTCACAAATTTTGACTTCGCAGGCAGGATAATTTCATAAAAATATAGCAGGGATTCCGTATAACATACAGGAATCTCTGCTATAGAATCAGGGGCTGTTTTTACGACAGCCCCTTTAGTTTCTACAAATAAATAATTAAATAAATGATTAAAGTCCAATGCACCAGAAGTCTTTTTGGAACAGATCATCACCGCTCTTATCTCGGAAAACAGGATGAAAATCGAAATTGACAGCACCTACTGGTATTTTTCTATCAACGGCTTTGCAGATACGGGCAACACCTTCATTTCCGAAAGCACCGCATAAATCAATAGCAGCGCAACCTTTTTCTAACATCTCCTGTGCTACGGTTTCTGCCTGACTATAATCTGCACAACCTACAGAGTACAGAATGATTTTTTTAGATTCAATAACAGAACGGTCTTTTTTTGGATTGCAACCTTCATTAAGAAAAATGAAAGCCACTTTAAATTTTTCTTCGTTTAAGCTTAATTTTTTCCCCATTTTATCAACGCCTTATCTAATATTTCCATTGCTTTTTTGCCATCGTTGGCAGTGATCAGTTCTATATTATGTTGTCGGATTGTTTTATAAGTTTCTAATAAAAGGTCAATATCTGTTGTAATTTTATCTAATGTAATTACAACTATTACATCAAGATTATCTGCTACTACATCTGTCATCATGCGTTTAAAGCCAGGTCGTTCAAGATTATCTGATGGATAGTCACCAAGATCCGTATAGTTAACAAATTCGTTGTCTTCGCCGTAAATACCTTTTGCACGATTCATGCATTTCATACCATCGGCAATCATGCCTTTTACATAAGTCTGAGAACAGACAGGACAGCCGCCTCTAAGATGCTGATGGTTATAAATTCCGATACGCATACTCTTTTCCCTCCAGTACATTTTATTATATTCATTGTAGCAGATGTATGAAAAATTACAGGGAAGATACGGGAACAATTATTGGAAATTATGAAAGTCAAAAAGGGGTAACAGAATATTTCCATAGAAAGAACGTGATACTCCCATAAAAAACAATACAAAAATGCTAAAATGAAACTGAAATAGTATGTAAAGGAGGAGCATATGGAACGTAGAGAACTAGAGAAACAGATTATTGAAAAAGAATGGCTCATGTTTCAAAAGGTACAGGACGTGAATGGCAGAGCATCCTGCCAGGATGACTGGACTACTTTTCTGATTATGCGTATTAGCCAGTTTGAAGGCTGGGATATGAATGTATTAGAAAGTTATTATGATGACATTGAGCAGGCGGAAGCACAGGAGAGAAATCTTATCATGGAGAAATATGCCTATATGATGGAGGAGACAGATCCAGTCTATTTCCTGTCCATTAAGGGGATGCTTCCGGAGATTTCAGAAGAGAAACAGTTGATGGCTGAAAAAATCACTTCTATTTACATGGAGTGGGAGAAAGAAGCAGATATTAAATATCCGAATATCAGAAGGCATGGCAGACCGGCAGAAGGAATCGGTGTAGACGGAACAGTAAGTGTTAGAAATTATTTAAAGTGTGAGCTTTATACGTATTCTGTAAAAACACTGGCACTTTTTATTTTGTCAATCGAACATAATCCGGAATATAACCGTTATCTTGCTACAATGCAGAAGATGGTACAGGCATATGGATATTCTTCTTTAGAAGAAGCAGAGAAGGCAATGGCATGATTTCAGACGGGTGTAACTGGCACAGGGAGATAATTGTATATGTCAATGTGTCAGTATACCGGGAGATAAGAAGGGAGAATTGACATGCAGAAAATATTGTTACTGGCAGGAGATTTTACAGAAGATTATGAGACTATGGTGCCATTTCAGGCATTATCTATGCTCGGATATCAGGTAGATGCTGTTTGCCCGGATAAAAAAGAAGGCGAATTTATCAAAACAGCAATTCATGATTTTGAAGGAGACCAGACTTATACAGAAAAGCCGGGACATCTTTTTAAATTAACGAAAACATTCGATGAAGTAGATTTTGATGATTATGTTGGATTATTTATTACCGGCGGACGTTCTCCAGAATATATCAGGATGAATCATAAAGTAATTTCTCTTGTGAAATGTTTTGTAAGAAGTGGGAAACCGGTAGCGGCAATTTGTCATGCGGCGCAGGTACTGACTGCAGCAGATGTTGTGTGTGGAAGAAAGCTTACCTGCTATCCGGCTTTAGCAGCTGAGGTGAAATTAGCAGGAGGAAACTATATTGAAGTTGCTCCGGATGAGGCAGTGGTGGACTGTAATCTTATTACTTCTCCGGCATGGCCAGGAAATACGGCAATTTTAAGAGAGTTTGTAAAAGCTTTAGGTTGTGAGTTCGTTTTTAGATCATAAGGAAATAAATATTATAGATTATGATGGATTTTTGTTTTGAATAGTTATTACAGGAGGTATAGATATGGGATCTCTTTTAGAAGAAATGCATAAGATGCGTTTAAAAGAAAAAATTGAAGAGTTAGAAAAGACAGGAGGTAATCCACATGTAGAAGATCATGGACTTGGAGGAGTCTATCGTTGTAAGGTATGCGGATATATTTTTGATGAAAACAGAGAAGGAAGACCATTTACAACACTTTCTCATTGTCCAATCTGTCATGTAGGACAGCAGCAGTTTGAAAAGATAGAGTGAATGCCTATGAAACTAGAGCGCTTAAATGAACTTTTAAAAAAGCTTGTGCAGATGGAGGATGCCGAAGAGAATCTTGAAATGGTTCCGCTTTATGAGGAAGCGTTAGAACTTTCAAAAGAGATTTATGGAGAGCATAATTTAAAAACCCTGGAAATTTATAATAATTATGGAGGACATCTTCGGAATCTTGGACTTTATGAAAAGGCAGAATATATTTTACGAAAAGCAGTAGTCTGTGCAAAAATTGTGCGGGGAAAAGAGCATCCCGATTATGCGACAACGCTTGTTAATCTTGCCAATTTACTTCGAATGATGAAACAGTGGCAGGAAAGCGAATCTCTTTTTTATCAGGCGCTGGCTCTCTATAAAATAACAATTGGAGAAGAACATTTTATTTATGCCGGAACGATGAATAATTTGGGACTTCTTTATTATGAGATGGGAAATCTTGAAAGAGCAAAGGAATGTTTAGAACACAGCCTTCATATTTTAGAAGGCAAAGAGGAGTATATCATTCCTTATGCAACAACCCTGCATAATCTTGTTGATATTTACAAGAAAGAAGGGGAGATTTTCAAGGCAGAACATACTTTAAAACAAGAAATAGAGATTTACAGACAGCAGCACTATGAAGGAACGGTTCTTTATGCAGCAGCGCTGAATTCTCTTGGAATTTTATACTGTGAAAAGGAACAGTATGAGAAGGCAAAAGCTGTGATGACTGAAAGTGTGGAAATTACGAAAAAACATCTCGGAGAGGCAAGTGATGCCTATAAAACCAGTGTGAAAAATCTGGAAATGATTCATGAGAAACTGCAGGAAAAAAAGATGCAGAAAAATCATGAAATTTTACAGGAAACATTAAAGGGTATGACTTCTGCCGCCTGTGCATCAGAAAGCAATCTGAACTGTGAGAAAGGTTCTGAAGAACGGAACCATACAATAGATAAAGATACGGAAAAAGGATTTGTAAAGGGACTTGATTTGTGCAGAGAGTATTTTAATCAAGTATGTTATCCTCTTTTAGAAAGAGAATTTTCAAATTTCCTTCCGCGTATGGCAGCAGGACTAATTGGAGAAGGTTCAGAGTGTTATGGATTTGATGATGAGATATCAAGAGATCATGATTTTGGACCATCTTTCCAGATTTATATTCCGCAAGAAGATATGCCGATTTATGGAGAACGGTTAAAACAAAGACTCAATACACTTCCAAAAACTTTCCAGGGCTTTGGTGCAAGAATCGAAAGCCAGTATGGAGATGGCAGAGTCGGTGTTTTTTCTATTGAAGATTTTTACAGAAAATTTATTGCAGCGGAAGGGGTGCCGGAAACACTTTCTCATTGGAGACAGATTCCGGAGAATGCACTTTCAACCGTAACTAATGGAGAAGTTTTCTTTGATCATTACGGAAAGTTTACAAAGATTCGCGAGGAACTTCAAAAAGGCTATCCGGAAGATATCCGGTTAAAGAAGATTGCTGCCCGCCTTATGAAAATGGCGCAGAGCGGTCAATATAATTTTCCTCGTTGTAATAAACGAAAGGAATATGTAGCCTCTCGTCTTGCCCTGAGTGAATTTATGTCCGTTTCGATGTCTCTCGTGTATTTATTGAATCATTCATACAGACCATATTATAAATGGGTACATCGGGGATTGTTATCTTTGCCGATTCTTGGAAAGACAGCGTATGATAAGATGCAGAGATTGTCTGTTTTATCTCTGGAAAAAGATTACAAAGAAATGGAATGGATCATAGAAGAATTTTGTGTGGACTGCGTGAAAGAGTTAAAAACACAGGGATTAACTTCTTCTTCTGAAGCATTTTTGCTGATGCAGGGTCCTGAAGTATTAAAAAGAATTAAAGAACCAGCTCTAAGAAATAGTAACCCATGGGTTGAATAACATGTTCTTTTTTATCATATAGTTTTTTTTATCATATACTGATAAAAAAGGAATCATGGCTATGGGAATGACAAATGTAGGAAATTTGTTAGAGTTGAGAAGAATTTACAGCCGTGGTATTACCGGAAAAGGTATTACTACGGCTGTTTTAGATACAGGAATTTATGCACATCCGGATTTCTTTATTCCAAGGAACAAAATAGTATATTTTCAGGATTTTATAAGAAATCGAAAGGGACCTTTTGATGATAACGGACATGGGACTCATGTCAGTGGCATTATCGCATCCGGAGGAAGGCTTGGAGATGGGAGCGGAATAGGAGTAGCCCCGGAAAGTGGAATAGTGATGTTAAAAGTACTTGAAAAAGATGGCAGCGGTAAAATAAAAAATATGCTAAAAGGAATGGAATGGATTCTTTTAAATCATGAAAAATATGGAATTCGGATCGTAAATATTTCTGTCGGTATGCCTGTGAAAAATATAGAAAATCCGGAAGAAGAGGAACTTGTAAAAAAAGTAGAGCAATTGTGGAACACAGGACTTGTTGTCGTTGTAGCAGCAGGAAATGACGGACCGGCACCATATACGATTACAAGTCCGGGCACAAGCCGTAAGGTAATTACTGTGGGAACAGGAAAAGAAGCAGGGGGAGATTATTCCGGACAGGGACCGGTTCCGGGAACCTGCGTTTGCAAGCCGGATATTATTGCTCCGGCGATTAATATTTTAAGCTGTGATAATCATGGGAAAAATTATAAAAGAAGAAGTGGGACTTCCATGGCAACACCGATTGTATCAGGAACCGTAGCCCTTTTATTATCAAATGAACCATGGCTTTCTAACAGAGATGTAAAAATACGCCTGATGCAAAGTGCGCTCGATTGTGGTATGGCAAAAAGCCGGCAGGGATGGGGGCTGTTAAATCCTGAAGGAATATTGAGGATTTAATCAGAAGGCAGCTCTGCTATAAAACGACAAAAAAATATCAGTATATATAATAAAAACAAGAATGTAGTACTAAAAAATACGTTTGAAATTCACAAAAAAATAAATAGAAAACGGAAATTTACAGTATTATTTCATAAAAGAATCTTTTCCGCTAAATGGAGAACTGTTATAATAATAACAGTAAAAATTATAAAGCACACTCAGTAAAGGAGAAGGGAATCATGGCAAACTGTATTACACTTAACCAGACATCTTATCATGGAGCAGGAGCAATCCAGTCTATACCAGATGAAGTAAAGGCACATGGACTCACCAAAGCATTTGTATGTTCTGATCCGGATTTAATTAAGTTTGGAGTAACAAAGAAAGTAACAGATGTATTAGAAGCTGCTGAATTAGAATATGAGATTTATTCTAATATTAAACCAAACCCAACAATCGAAAATGTGCAGACAGGTGTAGCTGCATTTAAAGAATCCGGAGCAGATTACTTTATCGCAATCGGTGGCGGATCTTCCATGGATACAGCCAAAGCCATTGGAGTAATCATTAATAACCCTGATTTTGAAGATGTAAGAAGCTTAGAAGGAGTAGCCCCTACTACAAAACCAACAGTACCGATTATTGCAGTACCAACAACAGCAGGAACAGCAGCAGAGGTAACAATTAACTATGTTATCAAAGATGATGAAAAACAGCGTAAATTTGTTTGCGTAGATCCAAAAGATATCCCTGTCGTTGCTATCGTTGACCCTGATATGATGAGCAGTATGCCATATGGACTTACAGCATCAACAGGTATGGATGCTCTGACACATGCGATTGAAGGTTACATCACAAAAGGTGCATGGGAAATGACAGATATGTTCCATATTAAAGCAATCGAAGTAATTTCAAGAAGTCTTCGAGCTGCCTGTGAAAATGATCCTAAGGGAAGAGAAGACATGGCTCTTGGACAGTATATTGCCGGAATGGGATTCTCTAACGTAGGACTTGGTATCGTTCATTCTATGGCTCATGCATTAGGTGCTGTATATGATACACCTCATGGTGTTGCCAATGCTATCCTTCTTCCTACTGTTATGGCATATAATGCAGATGCAACAGGAACAAAATATAAAGATATCGCTATTGCTATGGGTGTAGAAGGCGTAGAAGATATGACACAGGAAGAATACAGAAAAGCAGCAGTAGATGCAGTGGCTCAGCTTTCTAAAGATGTAAAGATTCCTCAGGACTTAAAAGAAATCGTAAAAGAAGAAGACTTAGACTTCCTTGTAGATTCTGCTTACAATGATGCATGTGCCCCTGGAAATCCAAAGGATGCAAGTAAAGAAGATATCAAAGCATTATATCAATCATTAATGTAATAATTCCTAATTTGATGAACTAAAGAAACGAAAAGCAGAAACTTTATATAGAATAAAATGTGAAGATAGTCGCGGCATAGAAAATGCCTGACAGGCATTTTTAATTGCTCCGACATCACATTTTTATTCTATATAAAGTTTCTGCTTTTCTGTTCTTTGGCGCCAGATGAAATTAGGATTTTGGGTGGGAAAAAAGGGGTTTTCCCAGAAGAATGCGTCAATCCCTTAGGCTTTAATTCTCCGGAAAGTCATAACCTTCTGGAGAACTCCATTCTCGCCAGACTGTAGATTTAGATAGCCAGAAAAAAGAAAAAAATAAGATATTCCAGATGCGGCTTGGGAGCGTGTTTAAGATGCGGACGAGCATCTTAAACACAGCGACTACAGAGCAGATGGGATATCTTATTTTTTTCTTTTTTCGTCTACTACCAAATCTACAAATCAGTATTTTTTTGTGGGAGTTCCAGGTAATTGAGTATTCCTACATAGATTCCATATGCAAATTGATATGGGTTATCAATCATTCGCTGATTATCTTCGTAGTTAGTTATGTATCCGAGTTCCACAAGAACTGCCGGCATTTTTGTATTTTTTAAGACATAGAGAGAAGGTCTGGTGAACACACCATTATATTTGGTGCTTGTTCTCCGCACAATTTCGGATACAATGTTTTGGGCGAGGTACCATGCGGCAGAATTAGCAGAAGAAACGTAAGCTTCGGTGCCGTTAATATCTGGGTTTTCGCTGGCATTTGCATGAATACTGATAAAGTAATCTGCTTTCCAGGTGTTTGCCTGTGTCACCCGTTCTTTTAAGCTGCTTGTATTGCTGTAACCTAAGGTGGTTTGTGGTGTTGGACGGGAAAGGCGGGCCGTAAAACGATAGTCTTCTGATAAAATATCAAAGAGAAAGTGCCCCACCTGGTAGGTGATATCCTGTTCTCGTATTCCAAAACCTTCTGCACCTGCATTGATTCCCTCCGGATTATGTCCTTGATCGATATAAATTTTGATTGCCAAATGATTTCTCCATTTTTCTTTTAATATATTCCTGAGTAAGCTGAAAAATTCCTCTGTAAGAAATTCTGAGCTATAAAAAAGAAGGGATTTATGGTATAGTAAGGGAAATACAAAGTAGGAGTATTATATTATGAGTAATCAGGAAGATAAATTTGATTTTTCGGATTTTGAAGATCTGGGAAGTAAGATTCAAAAAACAATTGATACGGCAACTGCAGAAGTTTTAAAACAGGCAGGTAATGTAAAGGAGGAGGCTTTAAAGCAGGTAGATAAGGCAAAGGAAGAAGCATCCAGGCAGATGGACAAGGCAAAGGAAGAGGCATCCAGACAGATGGATAAAGCCAGAGAAAGTGCAACAAGACAGTTTGATAAAGCAAAAGAGGGTGCAGCAAGACAGTTTGACAGATTTTATGGAGGTCAGAATGAACAGGCATATGTAGATGTGGGGCATGGAAGAAGAGTCATATCAGGAAAGCTCAGGAAGAATCCGGGACTGTATAGTGGACCAGCAGAGATTGCGATAGGAGTGGCAGGGCTTGCAGGTTTTGGAGGAGCCGGTATTGGGCTGGGAGTTACGACCCTCGTAGGTGCGATGGCGACGAATCTGGCGATTGCTTCGGCGGCGATTTTTGTTCCATTTGCGGTAATAAGTGCGGTACTGTTTGGAAAAGGTATCTTTAGCAGCAGCAGAGCCAGAAGAGTGAAACAGTATTCTCAAATCTGGATGGGAAAGCAGTATGTTATGATTGATGATATTGAGAGTAAAGTACGCTGGAACAGAAAGAAGATAATGAAGGATCTTCATTATCTGACAAAGAAAGATCTGATTATCGGGGCGCAGTTAGATGAAGGGGAAACTTGTTTGCTGCTTACGGATGAATCGAAAAGCCAATACGAGAATGCCATGAATGCGAAGAGAGTCAGAGAAGAGGAAGAGGAAAGAAAAAGAGCGTTAGAAGAGGCTATGGAGAATGCTTCTTTTGAGCAAAAAGAGATTTATAGAATAAAGAAAGAGGGGCAGGATTATTTAAAGCAATTGGCAGATATCAAAGCGCAAATAAAATCTCTGGATGTAGTAGTAAAGATTTCGCATATGGAAGTTCTTGCGGCAAGGATTTTTGTCTGTGCTTCTGAACATCCGGAAAGCATTTCGCGGACAGATAAGTTGTTTAAATATTATTTTCCATCGGTGATGAAGCTTCTTAATGTGTATGAAGATATGGAAAAACAGCCGATTCAGGGAGAGAATATTCAGAAATCAAAAAGAGAGATAGAAGAATCTTTAGATACGATAAATCAGGCTTTGGAAAAGTTATTTGACGAAATGTTTCAAAATGTAGCAATGGATATTTCGTCAGATATCCAGGTTTTGGAAGTAATGCTTAAGCAGGATGGATTAACTGAAGATGAACTGCATGCAGATAAGACAGAACCGATGTTAAAGTTTTAAAAATTTTCAGAAAGGAAAAGCCGTTTATGTTTAGCGGCAGGAGGAGCAGGATATGGGCATGGAGATGAGCAGTATTGAAGAAATGTTAAAAGAAGGAGCTACTCTTACATTAGAGCCGGAGACAGCACCAGAACTTCCGGTGGAGGAGGCAAAACCGATTCCTAAGGTGTATGAGGAGGAACAGTATCTTACTGATGACGAGAAAAAACAGGTAGAGTCTTTTGTAAAGCAGATTCGATTAGATGATTCGAATGCTATTTTACAGTATGGCTCAGGTACACAGAAAAAAATGTCAGCATTTTCAGAAGGAACGCTTGAAAAAGTTCGTTCTAAAGATCTTGGAGAAGTTGGAGAACTGTTAAACGGCGTAGTTGTAGAGCTTAAAGGTTTTGATGAAGAAGAAGAAAAGGGAATTAAGGGATTTTTTAAGAAAAAGATTTCCAAGGCTCAGACATTGAAACTTCGTTACAGTAAGATAGAAGGCAATATCGATGAGATCTGTGAGAAGCTGGAAGGGCATCAGGTACAGCTTTTAAAAGACAGTGCAATGCTTGATCAGTTATATGAATTAAATAAAGTATATTTTCGTGAACTGACAATGTATATTCTTGCAGGAAAGAAGAAACTTGAAGAGGAAGAGAATGAGGTCATTCCTGCATTAAGAAAAAAAGCAGAGTTAAGTGGAAGGCAGGAAGATGCACAGGAGGTTAATGACCGCGAAGCATTGTGCAACCGTTTTGACAAAAAGATTCATGATCTGGAGCTTACAAGAATGGTATCTTTACAGATGGCACCACAGATTCGTATGGTACAGTCAAGTGATGTGGAAATGTCAGAAAAGATACAGTCTACTTTGGTGAATACGATTCCTCTCTGGAAGAGTCAGATGATTATCGCTCTTGGAGTAGAACATTCCAGAGCGGCAGCAGAAGCACAGCGTAAAGTATCTGATCTTACGAATGACCTTTTGAAGAAGAATGCAGAGAAGCTGAAAGTAGCTACTGTTGAGACGGCTAAAGAAAGTGAGAGAGGTATCGTTGATATGGAAACACTCGTGGCAACGAATGAAAGCCTTATGAGTACGATTGACGAGGTAATGCATATCCAGCAGGAGGGACGCCAAAAAAGAAGAGAGGCAGAAAGTAAACTTATGCAGCTTGAGGATGAATTGAAAAATAAAATGCTTAATCCGAGAGGGTAATTTGTTTGGATTATGTCCAAAAGGTCATGATTTATTTTTTGACGTACAGTAAAATGCGAATATTTTAATAATAAATATATTCTTTTCTTGTTGTATATTACGGTTTTATTAAAAAATATTGCAAAAGTCACATTTTAGACACATTCAGCGTTTATAATGAGCCTCAGTTAAAGTAATGCGTGATTATAAATATGGAGGTCAAAACATGCTGAACAAGATGAAACGTGTCGCAGCTGGTTTACTTACTGCTGTTTTTCTTTTAAATATATCTGCTGTACCGGGAGTGAATAATGTGACACAGGTTGAGGCGGCAAGCCTTGTGAAAAAGGGAAAGGTAAATACTAAAAAGTTAAATATTCGTGTAAAGAAGAGCATGAAGTCAAAACGAATTACTGTTTTACATAAAGGAGACAGAGTAAAGCTTCTTTCTAACAATTCCAAGTGGGTTGCAGTAGAAGTGAATGGTATGGTTGGTTATACACAGGGAAGATACATTTCTGTAAAGAATGGTGGAACTGCCTCAGATACTACAGTAACTAAGGGAGAGAGTGTTGTTAATTATGCACTGAAGTTTGTTGGTAATCCATACAGATGGGGTGGAACAAGTCTTACTCGTGGTGCTGACTGCTCTGGATTCGTTATGAGTGTTTACAGACATTTTGGAAAGTCTCTTCCACATTCTTCTTATGCACAGAGACGTGTAGGAAGAAGAGTAGGAAGTTTAAGTAAAGCAAAACCGGGAGATATCATTTGCTACAGTGGTCATGTAGCAATCTACATGGGTAATAATAAAGTTGTCCATGCAAGTAATCCAAGAGATGGTATCAAGATTACAAAAGGTGCAGCTTACCGTTCTATCGTAACAATTCGAAGAGTATTTTAATCTTCATACATAAAATGATTAAAAGGTTCCGTCGCAGTAACGGTCTAACGACCGTAACTGCGACGGACTTTTTTTGCGCATTTTCAGCAGAATCTGCTTGCTTTGCCACAGACAGGGGAAACAAAAACAGCTTTTGGCATCGGGCGTGGCGAATGGCGGGGATTCTTGTATTTGCAATGGAATCGGATTCCGAAGATTTATGAAAAAAGCGTGGATGCCTATGGTATAAAGAGCAGATGCTTTGCAGGTTTTGTGTCACGAAACTTGAGAACGAACCCGCCACCGAGCGCGTTGTCTGAGCGGCAGCGAGTTTAGCGCGAATGGCGTTTCCATAAACGTTCGAAAGTTGAGTATCAAAACGCAAGTCGTCTGCGATTATGCCATAGGTCCCACGCTTGTTCATAAAAATATGGCAGCGATTCCATGCAATGCATGAATCCCTGCCATAGGGTAGGGCTGTTTTTGGTGCGACAGCCCCTTTGTACATCATAAAATTTATTCGTAAATATCTATGTAACTTTTTGGATTGTAAAAAGCCTCTTCATTACATCGATAAATCCGCCGCTCCTTATCAAAGGAATCAGGAATATCTCCTTTGAATAAACCATCCCGGAAAGGAATTTCCTGAAAGAATATAGTGTCCGGGCGGGATTTGCCGTTATCGCCTAAGACATAACGAATGCGTTCGATATCGCCATCAAACCATTTTTCTAAAAGAGGAACAAGCTGTTCTCTAAATATCCGGCAAAGAGAGATAAAGGAGTCTTTATCCGGAGATTGAAGGAAAAAGCCTTCTCCTAATTGGTAGTCTGCGCCTAAAAAGTAGGAAAGACGCATATTAAGTGTTGTCATAAGGCGCTGAAGGGATATTCCTTCAATACGCATACCATGAAGAATTTCCGGTTCTGGTGATACAGGACGGATAAAGAAGTCGTGATCAATTGCGCCGGTAATTGTATCTTCACATACAATAGAGTCACAGGTGGCTACAATGTAAAGGTTAGAAGGAAGACGAAACTTTTCTTTGGAAAGAGGCAAAGTTACAGCTGTTTCACTACTGGTTCCCTCCCGGCGGTTTTCGCGTAAGAGAACGGCAGTTTCTCTGAAAAGATGCATCCAGTTTAAGTCCACTTCTTCCATCATAATAACATATCGTCCGTCAGCACATTGGTTAGCAAATTTTTTGAAGATACCGTCTTCTGTAAATGGACCACATTTTCGTTCAATGAAGCCATCATAGCCATCACTGTTGATATCTGGATAAGAAATATGTAAAATGCGGCCTTCATCAACATATTGCTGATAATGTTCGAGTACGTCAGGAACAGGCTCAATATTCATCATATTAGAATCTTTTCCCTCAATGATACCTACAGCAGTCATAATTGCCTGATGGAACTTTCCTGTTTTTACAGGCCCCTTAATTAAGGTGTTTTTTGGATAAAGGCGGAAGCTTTGATCTTTTCGGTCCGGATGTGTGGAAGCAATCGCGTTGTCCGGATAAGGCCAGACAGACTCAGGAGTGATAGAAACAGATGCAGCGATGGGAATTCCGGCACCCGTAGAACTTCCAGAAGACGTAGAAGATGCAGAGGCATTACTGTTTCTATTGTCAGTTATTCGGTTGGTTCCGGCGCCTGTAACAGAGGCAGTGCCAGTAGAGTAATTGCCGGTTTTTCTTGCAGGAACTTCATCATCGTCCGCTTCCAAAGCGGCCTTATTTACGAAAGAAGAAACTTCATCTTCGTGATCAGAGCTAATGTCAGAAGAAATACCCTGAGTGGATTCGTTCTCGTAAGTTCTCTCATCGGAAGAAGAGGTTGTTCCGTAACCCTGTATTGCTTTGGTGATAAAATCGGTGGAGGCAGGTGTTCCGCCCTCTTTATAAATAACTTGTGGTCCTGGAACATCGGAGGCAGGACGATAGGTTAGCTTTGAACCAAGTGCGGCAGCAAGAGGATCTTCTGAGGAAGCGGAAGCTGTGATATCCTCACTGTTTTCGATGGCAGGGTAGTAGTTCTGGCAGATATCGGTATAGTAGGAAGCAAAAATCTCTAAGGAAGTAGAAAAGAGTCCTACGATATCTTCCTCAGACCTGGTTTTAAAGTCATCATAATGATAGAGAACAGATGCCTTTATCTTGTCCCCGAAAGGAGCAAGATCCGAGGCTTCTGCCGGAACAAGTGTTACCTGAAACGGTGCCGCAGTCATGAGAGTAAGCATATTGCATTTATCATGGATATCAAGCATAACTTCTTCATCAGAAACACAAGGAAGATTCAGGGAAACTTCAATATTCAGTTTATCCTCATCTAATACAGTACGAATGCCGATAAAAGCATTGTGCCCGGCATAGGATGGAATATATAAAGAATCCTGAAGTATGCCAGCAATTACACTGGATTGCGGAAGATACCAGTCAGCTTTTGACGCATAAATAAAATTTGGATATTCTTTTAAAATAGCTTCACTTATTTTGTGAAATGTTTCAGCGGCATCTTCACCATCTGCACGAAGAGAAATCGCTTTGTCAGAAGTATCATCCGGAGAAAATACAGTTCCTCCTTGTCTTGACAAATAGGCAGCCATACGAACAAACCCATTTGCGTTGGTCAGTTCAACATAAGATTCATCGACAAGATGTGCATATTCATGCTCGATAAAGTCAGTTAACTTTGTGAGCTTCATATAGCCAAGAATGGAGTAGATGTATGCATTATAATCCACTTCTTCAGGGTCAGGACGTTCCCTCTCTCCTTCAAACTCTCCAGGAAAAGATACACGATAATATTTATAAATATCTCTCAAATAATTAAAGCGATGTCCACGTTCATCGGCGTTACAAATCTGAGTGATGGTGTTCGCATTGACATCCTGTCCATATACTTTCTGAGAACGGGTCTGTACTTCGTATTGCATCAGTAGGATGTCATCAGAACTGATGCCGGGATTGCAGTAATACTTTTCGTAAAGAAGAACGGCAGCAGCAATCCATACAGCATCTTCCTGACTGTAACGTATCTGTAAGCTTCGTTCCACATCGTTCATAAAGGCATAGTATGCCTCTTCTAGTTCTGGGTATAATGCTCCGATGGCTTCTGTTAATTCCGGATGCATTTTCAGCTCTAAAGTTTTAGCATCCGTATTTTTACCCCAGAAAAAGAGATACCACCAATATTCATTCCCTTCATAATCGACTTCAGGATTCATACTGTTTGCCTCACCAAGAAGCTGTCCGGCAGCATTAAGCTGTGAAAGAAGATCTTCCTGAGTGCGGTTACTTTCAAAAGAAAGCTGAAGAAGTGTTGCGGCATGATTAAAAGAAGAGTAAATCTGTTTGAGCAGAGAGATATTGTTCTCATCAAGCTGTCCTGAATTTAAAATATTTGTCCATTGTTCAGTTGTATAGCGGCTTTTGGACTGATAATCTGCTTCGTACTCATAATCACGCTGTCGTTGTTTGTCCGTAATCATAGCTGTTGTCCTTTCTGATAGAAAAACTAAAAATTATAAAGAAAATCCGGATAATATTCCTTGTGGAGATTATCCGGATGTCAGGGTGGTAAATACTGCTTACACTTCAGAAGACGTTTCTTCGCTTTCAGAAGTGTGCCGTTCAATCTTTAAATAAACAATTTCCACCCGGTTTTTATCCATTTTTTTGATTGAATAGAGATAGTTTCCCTCTTTAACCGTTTCCCCCTCTTTTGGAAGATGATCAAGAAGTTCGATCATATGACCTCCAATGGAATCGTAATCGTCCGATTCAATCTCTGTACCGAGAACATCATTTAAATCGTCAAGCTTAGTACTTCCTTCGATTTCGTATTCATCGGTACCGATACAGCGGATAGCATCTGTTTCTGCATCATCAAATTCATCCTTAATATCACCTACGATCTCTTCGATAAGGTCTTCTAAGGTGACGAGCCCGGCAGTAGAGCCATATTCATCAAGAACAATGGCAAAACTGATAGAGTTATTACGCATCTCTTCCATTAAGGTAGAAGTCTTTTGATATTCATAAGTAAAGAATGGTTCTCTCAACACCTTATATATGTCAAATACTTCATTTCGGTGAGTTTCCCTGTAAAAAAATAAATCCTTTAAATTAAGGATACCAATAACATTATCCTTGCTTTCTTCATAAACTGGGAGTCTGGAATACTGTTCTGCTAAAAAGATTTCAACCAGTTCATCATAGGACATATCAACAGAAGCAAAGGCAACATCAATACGCGGAAGCATGATATCCTTCGCTACAGAATCACCAAAATCGAATACATTATTAATAAGTTCTTTTTCTTCTTTTTCAATTACGCCACTTTCCTGACTGACATCCACGATTGTCCGGAGTTCTAACTCGGTCATGGTCTGTCCACTTCCGGGCTTAATTCCAAATAATCTGCATAAAAGCCCACTGAAAAGATTAACCACATAGATTACCGGAGTAAGGATTGTTGTAATCGTATAAATAATTCCGGAATAAACAAGGGCCATGCTTTCATTCTTCATAGTCGCGATTGTTTTTGGAGTAATCTCACCGAAAATTAAAATAAGAAAGGTAAGAATTCCTGTTGCGATACCAACGAAAGTGCTGCTGCTCTTTCCAAGACCTGCCTGTGTGGCAAGACTCATTGCCAGCGTAGTGGTCAGAGAAGAAGCAGTAAGGTTTACAATATTATTACCAATTAAAATGGCACTTAACATCTTCTCTGGTTTCTCTATCATAGAAAGCACTCTGGCAGCTTTTTTGTTGCCCTGATTGGCAAGCGCTCGCATCCGGTGTTTGTTTACCGTAGTAAGGGCTGTTTCTGCAGAAGAAAAAAAAGCAGAAAGCAGTAATAGTATTAACAGAATAATAATCTGGCGTATGGAACTGGGGTCCAAGACATCATCTCCTTTAAAAAATATATTTGTATTATTATATTTTATAAAGGTTGTATTGTCAATCGTGGTGTAAAAATAATCCCCCTCTTTTAACGACTTCTTGCTTGTCGTTTTCGTTAAGTTAGCTCAATAAATATTGTGTTTTATCCATTTTTCTTTTATAATTAAAAACAGGTGATAATGAAGAAGGGAGAGGGAACGTATTGAAGCAATATCTTTTATTTGATCTGGACGGAACGCTGACAGATCCGATGGTGGGAATTACCTCCTCTGTTCAATATGCATTAGAGAAGTTTGGGATTCATGTACGGTATCTGAAAGAGCTGATTCCGTTTATTGGACCGCCGCTTGCAGAATCATTTCAGAAATTTTATGGGTTTTCGAAAGAGGATGCGGAGAGGGCAATACAATATTACAGAGAATATTATGCGCCGAAGGGAATATTTGAAAATGAAGTTTATGAGGGTATTCCGGAGATGCTTGCGCATTTAACAGAAGCAGGGTTTACTCTCCTTGTAGCGACATCAAAACCAACTGTTTTTGCAAGGAAAGTTCTGAAGCATTTTGGTATGGAGGATTATTTTTCTTTTGTAGGAGGAAGTGAATTGGATGGTTCACGTACAAAAAAGGCAGAAGTTATTTCTTACATACTAAAAACCTGTGAAATCAGAGCGAAAGAAGCCATCATGATTGGTGACAGAAGGCATGATATAGAGGGCGGGAAAGCTTGTGGATTAGAATCTGTCGGAGTGCTTTATGGTTATGGAACAGAGCAGGAATTAACAGAAGCCGGAGCAGATCATATAATAAGGACGGTGGCAGAGTTAGAGGATTATCTTAGAAATCAGGGAGAGAATCCAGCGAAACTGACATGGTATGACCGTTTAAAAGGACGGACGGAAGAAGGAAAGGAAACAGATATGATTCGATTTGGAATGATTGGAACGGGGAAGATTGCAGAGAAGTTCTGGCAGGCAAACCGTTATGGAAAAGATTTTGAACTGACTGCGGTATATTCAAGAACATTGGAAAGAGCAAAACAGTTTGGTTTTCAGAAGGGCCAGCTGCAATATTTTGATGATTTAGAGGCTTTTGCAAACAGTGACTGTATTGATGCAGTTTATGTGGCGAGTCCGAACGGTTGTCATTATGAGCAGGTTATGACTTTGTTAAAAGCAGGTAAGCATGTACTTTGTGAAAAGCCAATGGCATCTAATTTAAAAGAAGCACAGGAAATGTTTGCAGAAGCGGAGAAGCAGAACCTGATTCTTTTAGAGGGAATGCGTTCTATTTATGCCCCGTCTTTTCAGAAGATGATTCCGTATATGGAGACACTTGGGACGATTCGAAGGGCTACGCTGCAGTACTGTCAGTATTCTTCAAGATATGATAATTACAAAAGAGGAATTGTGGAGAATGCATTTAAGCCAGAATTATCGAATGGGGCATTGATGGATATTGGTGTTTACGTTGTATCTTGCATGATTCGTCTTTTTGGAGCGCCTAAGGCAATCAAAGCTTCTGGGATTAAGTTGCATAATGGTGTAGATGGGGCAGGAACAATACTCATGGAATATCCGGATATGATTGGAGAGGCGATTTATTCTAAGATTACAGACTCAGCAATGCCAAGTCAGATTCAGGGTGAAGATGCTTCTATGCTCGTACAGGAAATTGAAAATGTAAAGGATTTACGCATTGTAAGAAAAGGCGTAGTGCAATCGATACATTTTGAACAGTCGGATAATATATTGAATTATGAGACACAGGAATTTATTAAGATGATAAAAACAGGTATGGGATGGAAGAAGTCAAAAGAGATTACTTTGGAGACCATGAAGGTTTTAGATGAGGCAAGAAAACAACTGCATATAGTATTTCCGGCGGATAAGAAACCGAAGGAAAAGAAAAAATAAATATAAAAAAGACCGCAAAAGAGAAGGAGAAAAGTCATGGCAGGTCAGACAGAATTTTTACAGGCAATCCAGGAATTAGAGCGTCTTGGAGAAACGAATGGAAATCAATTGTCAATGGAGGAGATCAATGCGTATTTTTCTGATATGAAGTTGGAAGAGAAACAGCTTGATTTTATCTGTAATTATTTTGAATCTCATCAGATTTATATTACAAATCGTATTGAGAGACAGGAAGAAGAAATCGGAGATGAAGAACTTCCGAATAAAGAAGATCCGATGGATGCGGAGATTGTTGCTTTTTATTTAAAAGAGATGGAAAAGGCAAAACAATTATCCGGAGAGCAGGAAATGGTTATTGCAAGAAAGCTTGTAAGCGGAGATGATAATGCGAGAAATCTTCTTATAGAAGCGAATCTTTCCAAGGCAGTACAGATTGCGAAAGAATATGAAGGAAGAGGTCTTCTTTTAAGTGATCTGATTCAGGAAAGTAATATTGGATTGATGGTAGCGGTGAATGAATTTGAACCGGATATAGACAGAGATTTTCAAATGTTTTGTGAGAAAATGATTCGTAAGCATTTAGAAGAAACATTAGAAGAATATAATGCGTCCACCCGTTCAGCAGTGAAGATGGCAAACCGCGTTAATGAGATGAATGATATTGCGACAGCATTTGCCAGAGAATATGAAAGAGAAGCAAAACCGTCAGAAATTGCAGAAAGAATGGGAATTACTGAAGAGGAAGTGCGAGAACTGATGAAAGTATCGTTAGATGCGATCGCAGTATTAGATCAATCGAAATAAATAATATAATAATTTAGGATTCTCAACATATAATGTAACTATCCGGAGATAGATAAATCTCAGGAATTGTACCACATATGCGATAAGTGGGTATTATAATATTTATAATAAAAAGAGGAAAAAAGATGAGATATGAAGAAGAACTGATTGATGAGGTCAGAGAGAAAAATGATATAGTCGATGTGATTTCCTCTTACGTTTCATTAAAAAAGCGAGGTTCAAACTATGTAGGACTTTGCCCCTTCCATAATGAAAAGACCCCATCCTTCTCTGTTAGCAGGGACAAGCAGATGTATTATTGTTTTGGCTGTGGACAGGGTGGGAATGTCTATACATTTCTTATGGAATATAACCGTCTTTCCTTTGTGGAGGCGTTGCAGGAACTGGCAAAAAGAGCAGGAGTAGAACTTCCGGAAAGGGAACAGACAGCAGAGGAAAAACAGCAGGCAGATGCCAGGTTAACGCTACGGGATATGAATAAAGAAGCGGCGGTCTATTTTCATTATCTTTTAAAAAGTAAGAGAGGAACACAGGCGCTTGTTTATCTGAAGGATCGAGGCTTGAGTGATGAGATGATCAATCAATTTGGCCTTGGTTATGCAGATATTTACCGAGATGATCTGTATCAGTATTTGAAAGCAAAGGGATTTTCGGATTATCAGATGAAGGAATCTTCTCTTGTTAATATTGATACGGTCAAAGGGAACTATGATAAGTTTTTTAACAGGGTCATTTTTCCGATAATGGACATTAACCAAAGAGTGATTGGATTTGGTGGTCGTGTGATGGGAGAGGGGGAACCAAAGTATCTAAATTCCAGAGAAACTATTTTGTTTGATAAAGGAAGGAACTTATATGGGTTAAATTATGCGAAACGTTCAAGAAGTAAGTCACTTATTTTGTGTGAAGGATATATGGATGTCATTTCCCTTCATCAGGCAGGATTTACAAATGCGGTCGCACCTCTTGGAACAGCATTTACACCGAATCAGGCAATGCTTTTAAAAAGGTATACCAATGAGGTTATTTTATCCTTTGACAGTGATGGAGCTGGAGTGAAAGCGGCACTCAGGGCATTACCGATTTTGCGGGAAAATGGTCTTCGTGGCCGGGTGTTGTCAATGAAGCCGTATAAAGATCCGGATGAATTGATTAAGGCAGAAGGACAGGAAGGTTATCAGAAAAGAATAGAGGAAGCTGAGTCAGGCCGGATGTTTGAGTTGCTTGTCTTATATGGACAGTACAATCAGCAGGATCCGGAAAGCCGGACAGAGTTTATTCATGAAATAGCAAAGAAACTGGCGCAGATTGAAGAGCCGTTAGAGAGACAGACATATCTGGCATCCGCAGCGAATCGTTTTATGATAAGAAAGAATGATCTTGAAAATCTGGTCAACCGTTATGGGCTTGGCTATCAGTATGAAAAGGTAAATGAGCAGTATAAGACTCCGCCGGAAACGGAAGAACGGCGGCAGGAAAAAAAGAAAAGTAATAAAAACCAGCCGCAAAGACTTCTGCTTACCTGGCTTGTAGAACATCCGGAAATGTATCAGTATATCCGGGCTTATATCGGAGCCGATGATTTTATCGAGCCATTATATCATTCAGTAGCAATTATGTTGTTTGAACAGTTAGACAACGAAGAGAAAATAAATCCTGCGGCAATCTTAAGTCGTTTTACGGACGCAGAAGAACAAAAAGAAATCGCAGCAATTTTTAATACACATTTAAAATACGGACTTTCCTCCGAAGATGAAGATAAAGCGCTCTCAGATGTGGTGCGTAAAGTGAAGCTTGCAAGCATAGAGGATGAAATGGTTCATACCAGTGATATTGTGCGCTGGCAGGAACTTTTATCACTTAAAAATAAAATGCAGAAATTTAGTATAAGCCGGTCATAAACCGGGTTATACTAAGAGTACAGGTATAATGTATTCGCGGAGTATTCATTGCGCTTGATTTTATGCACTTGCTTTTATAAGAAGATTCCGAGGGCACATATATAATGATTTGGAGGGTTTATTTTGGGCAGGAAAGAACAGATTTTTGGCAGCCAGATGAATTGTCTGCTTGAGAGAGCAAAGAAGCAGAAAAATGTAGTGGAACTTCAGGAGATAAAAGAAGTCTTTCAGAAGGGTTCACTGACACCGGCACAGTTAGAAGGGATTGTTTCTTATCTTGAAGAAAGAAAAATCGATGTACTGACCATGTCTGAAATAGATTCTGATGAGATAGAACAAAGTGATGTGTTTCCAGAAGAAGTGGAGAAGGAATACGAAGGAAAAAGAGAGGATGAATCGGAGATTTTACACTCTGAAAGAGGAAGTGCGGAAGATCCGGTTCGTATGTATTTAAAAGAAATTGGAAGAATTCCTTTGTTAAGTTCTGAAGAGGAAATTGAGCTTGCCAAGCGTATGGAAATGGGAGACGAGGAAGCAAAAAAGAAATTGTCTGAAGCGAATCTTCGCCTCACCGTAAGCATTGCCAAACGCTATTCCGGAAGAGGAATGCAGTTCCTTGATTTGATACAGGAAGGAAATCTTGGTCTAATTAAAGCCGTAGAGAAGTTTGATTATCGTAAAGGATATAAATTTTCGACATATGCTACATGGTGGATCAGGCAATCCATTACGAGAGCGATTGCAGATCAGGCGAGGACGATTCGGATTCCGGTGCATATGGTAGAGACAATGAATCGGGTTAATCGAACGAGCAGGAGGCTTTTACAGGAATACGGAAGAGAACCCACCCCAGAAGAAATCGCGGTTACGATGAATCTTCCGGTGGAGCGGATACTTGAAGTTTCTAAGATTTCACAGGAACCAGTTTCTTTAGAAACACCAATTGGAGAGGAAGAAGACAGTCACCTTGGAGACTTTATTCAGGATGAACATGTGCCTGTTCCGTCAGAAGAAGCAGCCCACACATTACTTCGTGAACAGCTTGAAGAAGTTATGGATACCTTGTCTGATCGGGAGCAAAAGGTTTTAGCACTTCGTTTTGGATTAGAAGACGGAAAGCCACACACCCTGGAAGAAGTGGGAAGAGACTTTCAAGTGACAAGAGAACGTATTCGCCAGATTGAGGCGAAGGCCCTGCGCAAGCTGCGTCATCCAACGAGAAGTAGAAAGCTTAGAGATTTTTTGGGAGAATAGAATAAAGAAATAGAGAATAAAGGACAGGTATATTTATATGGATTTTAAGTCTTATAAATATACCTGCTTTTGTCATTGAAAAAAGGGATAGAGATACCGTATAATATTCAGAGAAAATAGATAAGTAATACATACGAAACAAGAAATAGGTTAAGGAATATAATTTAGGAGGCAGACAATTTAAAATGGAACTTTCAATACGATTAAAAACAGTAGCAGAAGCGGTAACACCAGGAAATCGTGTGGCAGACATAGGAACGGATCATGGTTATGTGCCGATTTATCTTGTAAAGAATAACTTGTCACCAGGTGGTATTGCCATGGATGTGAATAAAGGACCACTTGAAAAAGCCAAGGAGCATATTCGTGCAGAAAAGCTTAGCGGTAAAATAGCAACCCGTCTTGGAAATGGACTTGCTCCACTAGAGCCAGGAGAAACAGATACGGTAGTTATTGCTGGTATGGGTGGTGATTTAATATGTAAAATACTAAAAGCAAAACCAGAATTTCTGATAGAAGGAAAGGAATTGATTTTACAGCCCCAGTCAGAATGGTTTAAAGTTCGCCAGATTTTAAAAGAATATCGTTATCAGATCGAAAAGGAATGGTTCTTAAAAGAAGATGGCAAATATTATGTTATTATCAAGGCAGAACCGGGATGGACGCAGCCACAGCGAATGAAGCACAAACAGCCTTCTATTCACGAATATATGAAAGAAATAGCAGATATGCCGGAGAATCAGACCGTTGCGAAGACAGAAATGGAAGAGATTTACGAACGGTATGGCAGATACTTAATCGAAACGAAAAATCCAGTCTTAATAGAATATTTAGAGAAAGAAATTGCAAAAAAAGAACAAATAGCAGCAGACTTAAAACAATCTATAAAGAAGATGGGAAATATAGAAGAATCCGAAGAAATTTCCGGAAAAGACCGGGCAAATATTATAAAAAGACAGCGAAGATATCAGGAATTACAAAAAGAAATAGAGGATATGAGAAAGGCCATTTTTTAAAATATGCTTATCGAAGACCGTTGCAATATTTCAAAAATTATAGAAAATATTTGGATAAAGGAGAAAAAATGTTAGCAGATTACCATGTACACACAGCGTTTAGTAATGATTCTGTTTATCTGATGGAAGATGTTGTTAAAGATGCGATTTCTTTGGAAATAGAGGATATCTGTTTTACAGATCATGTAGATTATGGTCCGTATCGTGACTGGGATGACCCAAGAGGGATTGAATATCGTGCGGGAGAGGAAGACGAACCGGAATGGGTTGCGCTTACTAACGTAGAATATAAAAAATATTTTTCACTAATTGAAGAACTGAAAGAAAAATATAAGAAGCAGATTTCAATAAAAGCCGGGTTGGAGTTTGGGGTGCAGACACATACCATTCCAGAATATGAGAAGTTATTTGCAAGTTATCCATTTGATTTCATTATCTTGTCCATCCATCAGGTAGGTGATGAAGAATTTTGGACAAACGAATACCAGAGTACGCGAACACAGCAGGAATATAATGAAGGGTATTATAAAGAATTACTTTCCGTTGTACAAAACTATCACAATTACAGTGTATTAGGACATATGGATTTAATAGTCCGTTATGATGAGCAGGGACCGTATTCATTTGAAAAAGTAAAACCAATTATCACAGAAATTTTAAAAACGGTCATTGCAGATGGAAAAGGAATAGAAGTAAACACTTCCAATCACCGCTACGGAATTGCAGATATGACACCATCAAGGGATATATTAAAACTTTACCGGGAACTTGGTGGCACAATTATCACGATCGGAAGTGACAGCCATAAAAAAGAACATCTTGGTGCGTATATTGACTGGGCGAAAGAGGAACTTCGTAAACTGGGGTATACACAATTTTGCACATTTGAGAAGATGAAACCGGTATTTCATGACTTGGAGTAACGGACGAAAAATAAAAAGTATCTTATAGCATCTGTGCCAGTAGTCGCTGCACATTGAATGCTTGCATAAAGGCTCGCATTCAATCCTTGCTCCGAGGTCACATCTGCTATAAGATACTTTTTATTTTTCTGTCTACTCCAAACCAGGCAGAAGACAGGGGGAAGCTCCAGAAGATTATGACAATCAATAAGCGAGACTCTTCGGCAGATGAGAAGAAGGAGCTGTATGACAAATTATAACTTTTATACGGAACCAAAGTGAGGAAAGAGAGTAATTATACGTTGACTTTGATTATAATGGATTGCGTGAGACGATAAGAATGAGGGCAGGATAAGCTGAAGAGAGTATCCTGCCCTTTTTCTTAGCGTTATAAAATTAATCATCATCGCTTTTTGTCTGGAATTATTTTAACCTGAATTTAGGATTATTTTTTTACTATTCGTGGGTAAGGTTTCTTCTCGTCCGTTAGTTCAGCGAGATAATCCATGCTTGTTTCTAATGCCAGTGCAATTTTTCTGCATTGTTCAAACGTATAATAGCGTTTTCCATTTTCTATTTTGGAATAGTCACTTTGATCGATTCCTGTTAATAACTGCATTTTTACCTGAGTGTATCCCTTTTCTTTTCTTAATTCTTTTAAACGAGACATAAGAACTCCTTTTTTGAAGAATTATGGCATATTGACCTATTGACTTTAGGGTGAAATTGACCTATTTTTAAAGAAAACTTAAGGAGGAAGTATGATTATAATATTTTTTAATTTAGGGTTAGTATTAGCATTTATATTGCTAGTTTCTATTGTTTTTATTAACGCATCTACAAAATTTGTGTTGGCTATTCTGGGAGTGACTTGTATTTTATTTTTGATTAAGAATATAATTCAGGATTTATATTTCGCATTATATAAATATAAAAATAATGCCGTTATTGTACTTATATCTTTTGTGTTTGATGTTGTTAGAATAGCTTTTTTTTATAAACTTATACATCATTTTGCTGCGGGAACTGCTAAGGCAACTGGGTTGTCTATGTTTGGTTGGATGCTGGGATATATCATTTCAATATTGGTAGGTGGAATTATTTTTTTTGCTGGGGAAGCAAACGGATTACTTTTTGGAATGGGACAGCAAGAAAAAGAATCTTCTATCCTAATTAACATATTTATGACAGGCTGTTTAGTGGCGTTTTGTCATTTTATAATATGATTATTTTTATAAGGGAGGATTTTATGAGTCAAATAACAGAAAAAGAAAGAGAATTTGTCGAAAGTAAACTTAAGATGATGTCAAGAACAATTGAGGTTTCACGTATAAAGCAATTTTGTTTGAATAAAATTGGATGTGAGATTGTCCTTGATGGACGAAAAATAGCATCAGTAGATAGCGGAAAGAAGGTGAATATAAAAGTTAATGGGTTGCCTCATAAGCTAGCTTGTCTTTGGACATTTGCCGATGGAAACCAGACATTAACGGAAAATTTTACGATACCATATGGTGTGTCATCACTTAAATACGAAACAATGAGAAAAACGGAAAAAAGTCATCTATTTACTTTGAAAGGTTTAAATATAACAACAACACCAATAGGTGTTTTGATGGAAGATATTCAGGTAAAAGAAGAAAGTGATAATGTATTCCGTCAAAAATTAAATGAAATGCTGGAAGAGTACAGAAAAAATAATTTATAATGATAAAAGATTTGATAAAGACAGCAATTATAAAGGATCTATAGTAGTAGATGCGGTTCTTCCTGGACTTTGGGTATAGTAGAGAAGAGTCAGAAAAAAGAAAAATGATATATCCCAGATGCGGCTTGGGAGCGTGTTTAAGAAGCGGATAAACATCTTAAATACAGCGGCTACAGAGTAGAAGGGATAATTTAATTTAGCGGAAAGCCATAACCTTCTGGAGAATTCCCACTCTTACCAACTGTGGATTTAGATAGTCAGAAAAAAGAAAAAATACTATATCCCAGATGCGGCTTGGGAGCGTGTTTAAGAAGCGGATGAGCATCTTAAGCACAGCGACTACAGAGCAGATGGGATATAGTATTTTTTCTTTTTTCGTCTACACGAAATCTACAACTCAGCATCTGCTTCCTCGTTTCACAGAGTCTTTGCCATATTTTTTCTGAATGGAGTCGAGTGCGGCATCTAATTTTGCCATTTTTTCACGACTTTTTTGTCTGGAAGCAGTCTCGGTAAAGAGCTGAATCTGTTCGATTTTATCAGAGGTCAGCTTTCCTCCGCGAACTCCGAGAAGACGGATAGGTGTTCCGTCCCATAATTCCTGAAAAAGTTTTATACTGATTTGGTAGAAATCATCGGTAGTGTTTGTGGAATAGTCAAGGACGGTCTGGTGAGATTTTCGACGGAAGTTTTTGTCTTTTAGCTCTACTTCGATAACCTGAGCATAAATGTGATCTGCTCTAAGGCGTTTAGTAACCGTTTCGCAAAGTTCTAAAAGAACAGGTCTGGCTTCAGAAAAAGAGGTCAGATCTTTGCTTAGAGTCATAGAGTTTCCATAGCCTTTTGGCGCATCGGGAGTTTCTTTTACAGGAGAATCGTCGTGGCCGTTTGCATAGTTCCATAAAGTGATGCCTTGAGAATTTAAATGTGCCTGAAGAAAATTCGGATCACTTCCCGCAAGGTCACCGATTGTATAAATGCCAAGTTGGTTTAATTTTTTTGCGGCAGCTCTTCCTGTGAAGAAAAGAGTGCGAACGGGCAGATGCCACATTTTTTCTGCCATCTCCTGTGGAAACAGTGTGTGGATTTTATCGGGTTTTTCAAAATCAGATGCCATTTTTGCCAGAAGCTTATTGGAGGAAATGCCGATATTTACAGTAAAGCCCAGGGTGTCCCGGATTTCTGTCTGGATTTTTGCGGCTGCTTCAAGTGGGGTAGAGTAAAAGTAATGTAGTCCGCTCATGTCAAGATAAGCTTCATCGATAGAAACCTGTTCTACCACAGGGGCGTATTTTTTTAAAATAGTAATAAATGCATTAGAGTATTCACGATAGAGGGGAAAGTTTGGACGGAAGCTTTTCAAGGAAGGACATTTTGTTAATGCATCGGTAACCGGTTCTCCTGTGTGGATGCCAAAATGTTTGGCAGGAAGAGATTTGGCAAGGACAACACCTTTTCGTAGGGAAGTATCTCCGCCAATGATTGCCGGGATTGTTCGTATATCTGTACTGGCACCATTTTTAAGCTGGTAAACGGCTTCCCAGCTTAAAAAGGCACTATTTACGTCAACATGAAAAATCAGTCTTTCTTTCATAAATAAAAATCCTTTGTAAAGAATAGTTTCGTCTATTATTCTAGATTTTTTAGGGCATCCTCTTTCCAGTCGATTGCCTGCTCTAAACGCTCAATCTTTTGGAAACAATCCTCATAAGCTTCTTCATAGTCCTCCGAGTGTAACTCCCGGTAAATCTCCCCGATTTTATAAGTGGCAGAGCGGATTTCTCGTTTATCTTGGCGAATCTGATCTTTTAATTTTAAAATTTCAACAGTTGTCTTTGCTTTGTCTACGGTAGTTTGGCCAGTAGTCATAAGATTTTGTTTTAAAGTGTCGAAAAAAGCCATAGAAGAGTCCCTCCTTTATGAAATTCAAGTCGAGCAGCCACTCACCACTTGAAAAAGGTGGGAGTCTTCTCGACTGAGATAAAAATAATAGTTTCTGAGAAATAATACAGGAAAAAATCTGTATCATAAGATAACTAGGAAAAATATTCTATTCAACAAAAGTAGACATTTTCTTTTATTAAACAAAAAAGGTCTGTCTAAACAGACAAACCTTTCTAAAATAAATAGTCGATAGGGGAATCGAACCCCTGTTTTCGCCGTGAGAGGGCGACGTCTTAGCCGCTTGACCAATCGACCATGTCGTTGCGACTTAATTAGTATATCACATCTTAAAGTGAAAATCAAGTGTTTTTTTATTTTATTTTTAATAAATAGTCGATAGGGGAATCGAACCCCTGTTTTCGCCGTGAGAGGGCGACGTCTTAGCCGCTTGACCAATCGACCATATCGTTGCGACTTGACTAATATAACACAGACAAAAATAAAAATCAAGTACTTTTTTCTTGAAAAATAAAAAGAGTTATCCTATAATAATTTTATCTGCGTAAAAATCAATTTTACACACCTTGGAGGTTATAATGAATATAAACTATGAATTAATTGATACAACCGCGCCTGCACCGGAAAAGGAACCGGAGAGACAGCGGTATTTTATTGCAAAGTGTAGAGAAATCATAAAGGAAAAAGAAATGGAGCTTGGACGTAAGCTTACATTTTATGACCAGACGTTTGGATGCCAGATGAATTTTAAAGATTCAGAGAAGCTGAACGGGATTCTTGAAGATATCGGTTACGTGAAGGCGGATACGGAAAAAGCGGACTTTGTTTACTATAATACATGTACTGTGCGTGAGAATGCGAATGTACGTGTTTATGGAAGACTTGGAGCATTGAAAAATTATAAAAAGAAGAATCCGGAGATGGTCATTGCCATGTGTGGATGCATGATGCAGGAACCGGAGGAGCAGGAAAAGGTGAAGACAACATTTAAGTTTGTTGATGTTGTTTTTGGGACACATAATATTTTTAAGCTTGCAGAACTTTTATATGAATGTCTTTCCGGAAGGAAGAGGGTATTTGATGTTTGGGAGAAAACAGATCAGATTATCGAAGATCTGCCAAGTGACCGTAAGTTTGGATTTAAGGCTGGAGTTAATATTATGTTTGGCTGTAATAATTTTTGCAGCTACTGTATTGTTCCTTATGTAAGAGGAAGAGAGCGAAGCAGAAAGCCAGAGGATATCGTAGCAGAAGTAAAGAAGCTGGCATCAGAAGGTGTTGTAGAGGTGATGCTTCTTGGACAGAATGTAAATTCTTACGGAAAGAATCTTGAGAATCCGATTAGTTTTGCCAAGCTTCTTACTATGGTAGAAGAAGTAGAAGGAATCGAAAGGATTCGTTTTATGACTTCTCATCCAAAGGATTTATCAGATGAGCTTATTGAAGTGATGGCACATTCTAAGAAGATTTGTAAACATCTTCATTTGCCGGTGCAGTCTGGAAGTAGCCGCATTTTAAAATTAATGAACAGAAAGTACACAAAGGAACATTATCTTACATTAGTAGATAAGATTCGTACTGCTGTTCCGGATATTGCGATTACAACAGATATTATTGTAGGTTTTCCGGGAGAGACAGAGGAAGATTTTCAGGAGACGCTTGATGTTGTAAGAAAAGCAAAGTATGACAGCGCATTTACTTTTATTTATTCTAAGCGTTCGGGAACACCGGCAGCAAAAATGCCGGATCAGGTTTCAGAAGAAGTGGTGCATGAGAGATTTGACCGCTTATTAAAAGTGGTAAATGAAACAGCAAGAGAGCAGAATGGCAAGCTTGCTGGGAATACAGAACTTGTTTTAGTAGAAGAGATTGACGAGAAGGATGCTTCTATGGTTACAGGACGATTATCAAATAATAGTGTTGTACATTTTAAAGGAGATGCTTCTTTAATTGGTAAGATTGTTCCTGTTGTGCTGGAAGAGTCGAAAGGATTTTATTATCTGGGGAGGTTGAGCATCCATGGCTAAACTGACTCCGATGATGGAACAGTATTTCCAGATAAAGAATAAATATAAAGACTGTATATTGTTTTACCGTTTAGGAGATTTCTATGAGATGTTTTATGATGATGCACTGACTGCATCAAGAGAATTAGAGATTACTCTGACAGGGAAAAACTGTGGTCAGGAAGAAAAGGCGCCTATGTGTGGGGTGCCTTTCCATTCCTGTGAGCCTTATATTAACAAGTTAGTGGAGAAAGGATTTCGTGTTGCCATCTGTGAGCAGGTGGAAGATCCAAAGGCTGCGAAGGGAATCGTAAAAAGAGATGTTATCCGCGTTGTTACACCGGGAACGAATGTTATGACGCAGAGCCTTGATGAATCAAAGAATAATTTCATTATGAGTGTGTTCTGTGAAGATGACCTGTTCGGAATTGGTGTGTGTGATTTATCTACCGGAGAATTTCGGACAACACAGGTTGAACATCAGGACGCACTTTTTGATGAAATGAATAAGTTTCAGCCGTCTGAGATTATTTGTAACGATGCCTTTTGTATTTGCGGTATGGATTTTGATTATATCAGAGATAAGGTTGGCGCAGTGATTTCACCGGTTTCCAGTGATTACTTTGAAAATGATCGGTGCGAGAAGCTGATTAAAGAACAGTATGCTCTTGTGAATTTAGAGGGAATCGGACTCTCAGATTATCCATTTGGCATGATTGCGAGTGGGGCATTATTACAGTATCTTCATGAAACACAGAAGAATTCTCTTGCTCATCTGATGGAATTAAAAGTATATTCGACAGAAAATTATATGGTCATTGACAGCTCTACCAGAAGAAATTTAGAGCTGTGTGAGACATTAAGAGAAAAAGGGAAAAAGGGAAGTCTTTTATGGGTGCTTGATAAAACAAAGACTGCGATGGGTGCCAGAACACTTCGTAAGATGATCGAGCAGCCATTAATTCATAAAGGGGCGATTCAGGACAGGTTAGATGCGGTAGAAATGCTAAAAGATAACCTTATGGCAAGAGAAGAACTTCGTGAGTATATGAATTCTATTTATGATCTGGAACGTCTTACAATGAAGGTAAGCTACCGTACGGCAAACCCAAGAGATTTGATTTCTTTTAAGACCTCTATTCAATATCTGCCATATATTAAAGATATTCTCGCGCAGTTTAGTAAAGGTGTTCTTGCAAAAATGGCAGAAAGCCTTGATACATTAGAAGATCTTCATGAATTATTAGAGTCTTCTATTGAGGAGGACCCACCGATTCCGATCAAGGAAGGTGGAATTATCAAAGAAGGTTTTGATGAAGAAATCGACCATTTAAAGAAGGCGAAAACGGATGGAAAGACATGGCTTGCTGAATTAGAAGAGAGAGAGCGGGAAAAGACAGGAATTAAAAATCTGCGAGTGCGTTTTAATAAAGTTTTTGGCTATTATATAGAAGTAACGAATTCTTATAAAGACCTGGTGCCGGATTATTATATCCGCCGTCAGACTCTTGCGAATGCCGAACGGTATACGACAGAAGAACTGTCTGAACTGGCAAGAACAATTCTTGGGGCAGAGGATAAACTTTATGCTTTGGAGTATGAAACATATGTGGCAATTCGTGAAAAACTGGCATCTGAGATGGAGAGAATTCAGAAAACAGCCAGTGTGATCGCATGGACAGATGTTTTTGCCTCTCTTGCACTTGTAGCGGAAGCAAATCAATATGTACGACCGACCCTTAACCAAAGAGGTGTCATTGATATTAAAGATGGACGTCATCCAGTTGTGGAAAAAATGATGTCCGGTGAACTTTTTGTTGCGAATGATACATTGCTTGATCATAAAAAGAATCGTGTCGATATTATTACCGGTCCAAATATGGCAGGAAAGTCTACGTATATGAGACAGACAGCCTTGATTGTTCTTATGGCACAGATTGGTTCTTTTGTTCCGGCAAAGTCTGCAAATATTGGTCTGGTAGACCGTATTTTTACAAGAGTAGGGGCATCGGATGATCTGGCTTCTGGACAGAGTACATTTATGGTGGAAATGAGTGAAGTTGCGAATATTTTACGGCATGCAACGAAAGACAGTCTGTTGATTCTTGATGAAATTGGAAGAGGAACGAGTACATTTGACGGTCTTTCTATTGCGTGGGCGGTTGTGGAATATATAGCGGGTTCTTCTTTAGCCGGAGCAAAGACATTATTTGCGACCCATTATCACGAGCTGACAGAATTAGAAGGCAAGCTTCCAGGCGTAAATAATTACTGTATTGCAGTGCAGGAAAAAGGAGACAGTATTATTTTCCTGCGAAAGATTATTAAAGGCAGTGCGGACAGAAGCTACGGGATTCAGGTGGCAAAGCTTGCCGGTGTGCCGGAAGTTGTTATAGAAAGAGCAAAAGAAATTGCGGCGGAATTAGAAGAATCTGATATTACAGCGAATACAAAAAATATTGGAAAGAAACGTACAGAAGAAGCCGAGCCAGTTCAGATTTCATTATTTGATACGATGGGAATGGTGGCAGAACAGCCAAAGAAAAGTGAAGTGGAAGAAACATTGAAAAAGTTAGATATTAGTAATATGACTCCGATGGAGGCAATGAATCAGCTTTATGAACTGCAGAAAAAATGTAAATAAAATCACTTCATACATATCATTTTAAAAGGACATGAGAGAAGAATTGTCAGAAGGGAGAAAGCATGGCAGAAATAAAAGTTCTTGATCAGGATACGATTAATCAGATTGCAGCCGGTGAAGTAGTAGAACGTCCTGCTTCTATTGTAAAAGAGCTTGTAGAGAATGCAGTAGATGCCAGTTCAACAGCGGTCACAGTGGAAATCAAAGGCGGTGGCATTGATTTTATACGAATAACAGATAATGGATGTGGCATTGAGAAAGAACAGGTTCGTAAGGCTTTTCTTCCTCATGCAACAAGTAAGATCAGATCAGCAGATGACCTTGAGACGGTGGCTTCACTGGGATTTCGAGGCGAGGCATTATCAAGTATTGCGGCGGTTGCAAAGGTGGAACTTGTCACAAAAACAGATGAAGGGATTTCCGGAATCCGTTATGTTATTGAAGGAGGCGAAGAAAAGAGCTGCGATGAGATTGGGTGTCCGGAAGGAACAACATTTATTATTCGTGATCTTTTCTTTAATACACCGGCAAGAAGAAAGTTTTTAAAGTCAAAAATGACAGAAGCAGGTTACGTAGAATCTTTTATTCAGCGGCTTGCCTTAAGCCATCCAGCGATTTCTTTTAAGTTTATCTGTGATAATAAAAATAAAGTTTCCACATCAGGAAATGGAAATTTAAAAGATGTTATCTATAATATTTTCGGAAGAGATGTGGCAATGAATCTTTTGCCGGTCAAAGGCAATGAAAATGGAATACTAGTTGATGGCTATATTGGAAAACCGGTTATTTCCCGCGGAAATCGAAATTATGAGAACTATTTTGTAAATGGACGTTATCTGAAAAATAATATTATCAGCAAAGCAATCGAAGAAGGCTATAAAGGACATGCCATGGTGCATAAATTTCCATTTACAGCATTGATGATCTCAATGGACCCTCATTCATTTGATGCGAATGTTCACCCGGCAAAGATGGAAATGCGTTTTCGAAATGCAGAAGAACTGTATTCTTCTGTTATGAGTGCAGTTCGGAGTAGTTTTGTGAAAAAAGAGCTGATTCCCAAAGTGGGTCTTGGTAATGAGCAAAAAGTAAAGGAAAATGCGAGAAAGATTCCAGAACCATTTGAAAAAAAGAGGAGAGCGATCGAAGAGCGGTTTTCTTCTCTTTCTTCGGAACAAATAAAGCAGATTGCAAAGAAAAAAGAAAATAATGAATCTAAAATAAAGGACTCATTTTCAAAAGCAGAAGGCAGAGTACAAAATGCTGCGCTAAATCCGAATGGACAGGGATGTGTTCAGGATGAGGATGTATCAGAAATATCAAATCGAAGAAGTTCGATTGAAGAAAGGATCGCCCGTTTGCATGTCGGAGAAAATACTGCGATTCAAAAAGAAATTGATAAAGTGATTCCAAAGACAATGGAAAAAAGCAGTATAGATCCTGAAAAATCTGAAAACAATACAGAAATTAATACAGGACAACCACAGTTACAGCAGCCGGTTCAAGTAGAAAAAACAAAGGCTGAACTTGTAAAAGAAACAGATAACTATGCGAAAGGTACACAGATGAGTTTTGCGGATGTTCCGCTTCTTTCTGAAGAAGCCCGTCCAAAGCACCGGATTATAGGGCAGGTATTTCGTACGTACTGGCTGGTAGAATATGATGAGAAATTGTTTTTTGTGGATCAGCATGCTGCTCATGAAAAAGTGATGTATGAAAAGTTGAAAAAAGATCTCGAAAATAATACAATTGTCCAGCAGATGGTTGCGCCGCCGATTATACTTACGTTTAGTATAAAAGAACAGCAAAAATTTGAACTGTGTGAAGAATCTTTTAAAAAACTGGGATTTCTTATTGAAGAATTTGGCGGAAACGAGTATTGTATTCGTGGGGTTCCGGCAAATCTGCTCGGAATTGATCCACAGGAGCTGTTTATTGAAATCTTTGATCAGATTGAAGAAAACAGTGGTAAGATGAATATGGAAATGATTACGGATAAGCTGGCATCAATGGCATGTAAGGCAGCGGTAAAAGGAAATACAACGATGTCTTATGAGGAAATGGACAGTCTTATGGAACAGCTTATGAAGCTGGATAATCCATACCAGTGTCCACATGGTCGTCCGACAATTATTTCAATGACAAAATATGAACTGGAAAAGAAGTTTAAGAGAGTGCAGTAGAGGGGGATGGTCGTGAAACAACAGGAAAAGAAACCTCTTATTATATTAACCGGACCGACAGCTGCCGGGAAAACAAGTCTTTCTATCGAACTGGCCAAAAGTATCGGTGGGGAGATTATCAGTGCAGATTCTATGCAGGTATATAAGAGGATGGATATAGGTACGGCAAAGATTCGTCCGGAAGAAATGCAGGGAGTACCACATTATCTGATTGATGAATTGGATCCATCGGAGGAGTTTAATGTAGTAGCTTTTGTGGAAAAATCAAAAGAAGCCATGAAAAAGATTTATGCGGCAGGACATATACCGATCATTGTTGGTGGAACAGGATTTTATATCCAGGCGTTACTGTATGATATTGATTTTTCACAGCATGAAGACAAAGAAAGTTACCGTAAAGAATTAGAACAGCTTGCAAAGGAAAAAGGAAAAGAATATCTTTACGAAATACTTAAGAAAAAAGATCCGGAATATGCAAAGATCACACATTGTAACAATGTAAAGAAAGTGATCCGCGCATTAGAATATTATAAAGAAACCGGAAAGAAATTGTCAGAACATAATGAGGAACAAAGACAGAAAGAATCTCCGTATAACTTTGCGTACTTTGTTTTATATCATGACAGGGAAGAACTATATGATCGGATCAACCGGCGTGTTGATCTCATGATGGAAGAGGGTCTTCTTTTTGAAGTTGAAAGTCTCATAAAAGAAGGTTATACAAAGAATTTAGTATCTATGCAGGGGCTCGGTTATAAAGAGTTTTTTGATTATTTTGACGGCAGAATGACTTTGGAGGATACAGTCGATAAGATTAAAAAAGATACCAGACACTTTGCAAAGAGACAGCTTACCTGGTTTCGTAGAGAAAAAGAGGTAATATGGCTGAATAAAAAAGAATATGAACAGGAAAAAGATTTACTTGATTCTGTTTTAAATATAATAGAAGAGAAAGGAATCAGGAATGGAACAAAGAGATAAAATACTAGAAGAGTATTATACACAGATGGGAATTGCGAAGCCAGTATATGACTTTTGCATGAAAGTAGAAGAAGAATTAAAAGATCGCTTTTTATCGATAGATAAGACAGCAGAATGTAACCAGATGAAGGTGCTTCGTGCCATGCAGAAGAATCATTTAAGTGAAGCCTGTTTTGCCCCGACAACCGGTTATGGTTACAATGATATTGGAAGAGAAACACTAGAGAAGATTTATGCGGATGTGTTTGGAACAGAGGATGCTTTGGTGCGACCACAGATTACCTGTGGAACACATGCTCTTGCCCTTGCGCTCATGAGCCAGCTTCGTCCGGGAGATGAGCTGTTATCACCGGTAGGAAAGCCATATGATACATTAGAAGAAGTGATTGGTATTCGTCCATCCAATGGTTCACTTGCAGAATATGGCATTAGTTATCGCCAGGTAGATCTGCTTCCAGATGGAGAGTTTGACTGGGAAGGAATAGAAAAAGCATTAAATGACAAGACAAAGCTTGTTACAATACAGCGTTCAAAAGGGTATGCATCCCGTCCGACACTTTCTGTAAAAAGAATCGGAGAATTGATTGATTTTATTAAAGAAAGAAAGCCGGATGTACTTTGCATGGTTGATAACTGTTATGGAGAATTCGTAGAAATTAGTGAGCCATCTCAGGTCGGAGCAGATCTTATTGTTGGTTCATTGATTAAAAATCCAGGTGGTGGACTTGCACCGATCGGTGGATATCTTTGCGGAACAAAAGAATGTATTGACAGAGCGGCATACCGTCTGACTTCACCGGGACTTGGAAAGGAAGTAGGTGCTACATTGGGCGTGACACCTGCATTAACACAGGGACTTTTCCTTGCTCCTACCGTTGTAAAAGGTGCGTTAAAAGGTGCGGTTTTTGCAGCAAATATTTATGAGAAACTTGGATTTAAAGTGATTCCGGACAGTAAGGAAAGCCGTCATGATATCATTCAGGAAGTGGAGTTCCATGATCCTGAGCTGATGGTAGCGTTCTGCGAAGGAATTCAGGCAGCTGCACCAGTAGACAGCTTTGTTCGTCCGGAACCATGGGATATGCCGGGATATGATGCCAAAGTAATTATGGCGGCAGGCGCTTTTGTTTCCGGTTCTTCCATTGAACTTAGTGCAGATGGCCCAATGAAGGAGCCGTATGCAGTTTATTTTCAGGGGGGACTTACCTGGGAACATGCAAAGTATGGAATTATGATGTCTTTACAAAAAATATATGAGACAGGAAAACTTAAAGATATCTTAATAAATGACACAGAAAGTTAACGAAAGCTGTCCTTGTACCCTATATACAAAAGTTTGTTTTTATGGTAAAATGTTTTTCGAATCAGTGTGTTCGTGCCTGGAGAGAATACAGGAGGGACCAATATGGAAAGACAGCCATCAATACAGTCATCACCAGCGAAAGTAACGATGAAAGAACGACCGGAAACAGAACGTCCGTATGAGAAGTGTCTGAGAGCAGGCGCAGAGAGTCTTACAGACGGAGAGCTGTTAGCAGTCATTATTCGTTGTGGAACACGAAGCTGTACTGCTCTGGAACTTGCATTTTCGCTTTTGAACAGACACCCGGTTTATAAAGGACTGGCAGGACTGCATCATCTTGATATCGAGATGCTGAAAGAGATTCCCGGTATAGGCAATGTCAAGGCAATTGAGATTTTATGTGTACTGGAGTTGTCTAAGAGACTGGCGAGAGCTTCTATTAAAGAAGAAAGTGATTTCAGTTCGCCGGATTATATTGCAGCTTATTATATGGAAGATATGAGACATCTTTCCGTAGAAAAGGTGATGCTTTTACTTCTGGATGGACGACACAGGCTGATGAAGGAGATTTTACTTTCGAAGGGAACGGCGAACAGTTCCTGGGTTCCAGTTAGAAATATTTTTGTGGAAGCCCTTCGGTGTGAGGCAGTATATATGATACTGATTCATAATCATCCGTCAGGATATCCGGAGCCGAGCCGGGAAGATCTCATTATCACAAGACAGATAAAAGAAGCGGGAGAACTGTTAGGAATTCCGCTTTCAGATCACATCATTATAGGGGATAAGTGCTATACTAGTTTGCGGGAACAGAATATGATGTGAGTCATAGATGTGACCATGGATTACAGATTATAGACATATTCTTGAATCTCGTGATCTTAATGTAATGTACCTGATGTCAGGTATATCGGACAAAGAGGAAAGATAAATGCGGCAACACCGCATTTGTTTCATGTATAAATGCTAACGAAAGGAGACATACCAATGTCTGAAAAAATATATGGAATTGATATGGGAACAAATTCCATCAAGATTTACCAGAAAGCTGCAGGAGTAATTTTACATCAGAAGAACATGATCGCTATGGTGAAGAAAAAAGAGCCATTAGCTTTGGGAGATGAAGCATACTCAATGTATGAGAAGGCTCCGAAGAACATCGAAGTAAAACAGCCAATCGTTAACGGTGTTATTGCTGATTTTACTGCTATGCAGACCATGATTCAGTTATACTTTAAAGGAATGCATGGAAAGAAGTTTGCAGAAGGACTTGCTGCCGGCGGCAATGCAGAGTTTTACATTGCAGTACCTTCTGATATCACAGAAGTAGAGAAAAGAGCGTTTTTTGATCTGATCGCAAGCTCTTCTTTAAAGACAAAGAAGATTCGTATTGTTGAAAAACCAATCGCGGATGCACTTGGAGCAGGTCTTGATGTCATGGATGCGACTGGTCGTCTGATTGTTAATATCGGTGCAGATACAACAGAAATCAGTCTGATCAGTCTTGGTGGAATTGTACAGAGCCGTCTGTTGAAGATTGGAGGAACCAAGTTTGATGAGGCGATTCAGCAGACTGTTAAGAAAAAGCATAATCTTGTAATTGGTATGAAGAGTGCAGAGCGCCTGAAGATGCAGCTGGCAAGCGGTATCAAGGAAGAGGAAGAGATTACGTATGACGTAATGGGCCGTAATCTGATCACAGGTCTTCCTAATAGGGTAACTGTTACAAATCATCTCATTTTTGAGGCAATGTCAGAGAGCCTTTCATCTATTATTGATGCGATTAAGTTCATTTTAGAGAAGACACCACCGGAATTATCCATGGACATCATGCATGATGGAATATGTATGACAGGTGCATCTACCCATATTAAGAATCTGGATCTTCTTATCCAGCAGGAGACAGGACTTTCCATTATGAAGATGGAAGAACCGGAACTTACTGTAGTAAAAGGATTAGGAATGATTATGGAAAATCCGGATTATGAAAGACTGGCTCATAATTTACAGGATTCTGATTTCCATTAATCAGGGAGTGGTACTATGAAAAATCGTCATAATTTTGAGTTTTCACCTAAAACGATGCTTATTTTGCTGACAGTTCTTTGTATATTACTTCTGTCTGTCAGTACAGTATTAAAAGATGTGGTGAAACCTCTTTCTGCAGTCGCAGAAACGGTAGTTATTCCAATGCAGGATGGGATTAACTCTTTTGGAGTCTGGGTAGGAGAGCATGTTGGCTCATTTAAGAGTATGAAGGAACTGAAAAAGGAGAATGCAAAGCTTAATCAGAAGGTGAAAGAGTTAACGCAGGAAAACGAAACTTTAAGTACCAATGAAAACGAATTGAATAGTCTGCAAAAGCTTCTGAAGATGGATAAAGAATATTCCCAGTATAAGAAAGTGGGAGCGAGAGTAATCAGCAAGGGAAGCGGCAACTGGTATAATACTTTTATTATTAATAAAGGTACAAAAGATGGAATCAAGGTAAATATGAATGTACTGGCAGATGGAGGTCTGGTCGGAATTGTAACGGAAACCGGACGGACCTATGCAAAGGTATGTTCAATTATAAATGATACCAGCAGCGTAAGTGCCAAGTCATCTCAGACTGGAGATACCTGTGTCGTACAGGGAAACAGTGAATCTGTTCAAAAAGATGGAACGATCGATGTGACCTATATCAGTAAAGATGCAGATATGAAAGAAGGGGAAGAACTGATCACTTCACATATCAGTTCAAAATATTTAGAAGGCATTAAGATAGGAACAGTCAGCAGTATTTCTACAGATTCCTCCAATTTGACACAGTCTGCCAAAGTGACACCGTTTGTAGATTTTCAGCATCTTGAAGATGTGCTGGTTATCACACAGCTAAAAGAAGTTCCCGCAGATAGTGAAAGTGCAGATTAAAGGATAAATCAGGCGGAAATAAGGGTATCGTACAGATATTTCTCTTTCCGCCATTTGTGTAAGAAGGGATTTATTATGAAACGAGGAATAGTGACAGCAGTACTGGTATTTATTTGTTTTATATTGCAGACTTCCGTATTTGAGTTGATTAAACTAGCAGGAATCGCACCGAATATATTACTGATTTTTATTTCCTCAATAGCAGTAATGCGAGGCCAGAAGCCGGGAATGATCGTTGGATTTTTCAGTGGGCTTTTGATGGATATTTTTTATGGCTCAACAATCGGTGGATTTGCTTTTTTATATATGATGTTTGGTTTTGTAGACGGATTTTTCCATCGAATCTATTATTCAGATGACAATATTCTTCCACTTGTCCTGATCGGGGTAAATGATCTGGTCTATGGAGTTATTATGTATATTCTTTGTGGATTGTTACATAATCATTTACGTATTGTGTATTATCTTAAAAATATTATTCTTCCGGAAATAGTTTATACCGTAGCGGTAGGTCTTGTATTTTATCAGATTTTATTGAGAATAAACGACTGGTTGGAAAAGAATGAAAAGCGGGGTGCAGATTTTGTTTAAATTCAAAAAAAAGCAGGAGACGGATAAGGCAAAAACAAAGAATCAGATTATAGAGCTGCTTTCCAACCGTATTATCATTATGGGAGTACTGCTGACAGCATTATTTTGTCTTTTAATCTATCGACTTTTCGTATTACAGATCATACAGGGTGATGAACATCTGGCGAATTTTAACTATAAGATAAAGAAGACGATTGAAATCAGTGGTGCAAGAGGAAATATATACGATTGCAAGGGAAAGATACTGGCTTATAATCAGCTGGCTTATACAGTGACGTTGGAGAATTCAGAAAAAACGAGTAAGATTGCCCAGGAGAGAACAGCTAAAAATGGAAAGAATGGTCCGAAAGTAACAGAGAATGAAGTTAGAAATGAGGTAATCTATAAGCTGGTGAAGGTTTTAGAGCAGAATGGTGATACGATAAATTACAGCCTTCCTATGACAGTAAACAGCAAGGGAAAGCTGAAGTTTACAGTGTCTGGTTCAGCGCTTACAAGATTTAAAAAGGATATTTATGGAATTACTAATATCGATAATTTGTCCGGTGATGAAAAAAAGAAAGCGGAGAAATATTTGAATTCTACACCGGAGGAAGTGTATGAATATCTGAGAAGCGGAAAAGGTGGTCCACAGGGAACGGGAAGTATGTTTGGTATCTCGGACAGTTATTCTACAGAGGATACATTAAAGATCATGTCGGTGCGGTATGATGTATTTATGAACCGTTATTCACAGACAACGCCGATTACTGTGGCAGCGAATATCAGCGATAAAAGTATTGCTGCTATTTCGGAACATGAGGAGGAATATCCGGGAGTTTCCATTAAGGCAGACTCTCTTCGTAAATATAATGATGCAAAGTATTTTTCTTCTATTTTGGGATATACGGGAGTGATTTCCGAAAGCGAATTAAAAGAATTGAATGCGGACAATGGCAAGTATGAGGCAAACGATGTTGTCGGTAAGACTGGAATCGAAAAGACGATGGAAAGTACTCTTCAGGGAAAGAAGGGACAGAAAGATGTTTTAGTAGATAATCTTGGTAAGATTATTAAGACAGTAAAGACAACAAAGGCTTCCGCAGGTAACAATGTGTATTTGACGATCGATGCGGATTTGCAGAAGTATGCCTATAATATTTTAGAACGACGTCTTGCAGGAATTCTGCTTGCACATCTAACGACAGCAGATACTGCCGGCTCAGACAAACGAGTTCCGATAAAGGACGTATATTATGCGCTTCTTGATAATAATATTATAAATATTTCCAGATTAGCAAAGAAAAATGCGAAAAGTAATGAAAAAGATGTTTACAGAATTTATAAGAAGAAACAGGAAAGTGTATTAAACACTCTTCGAAAAGATTTGAAAACAGGAACGACAGTTCGTAAATATCTTAGCGAGGAGAAGCAGGATTATGTAAATTATATTTACAAAATGTTAGAGAATGACGGAATTCTTGTTGCTTCTTCTATTGATGAGAATGATCAGGTTTATCTTGACTGGAAAGAGGAAAAAATCACATTCCGAAAGTTTCTTCAATATGCGATCAATAATGAGTGGATTAATATCAGCTCCTTTAATATTAAGTCAGATTATTATGATGCAGATGAAATATATGACGAATTAATAAATTATATTGTTGATGCATTGAAATCTGAGGAAGACTTTGATAAAATTCTATATGAGTATATGATCAAAAGTGGAACGCTGAGCGGACGGAAAGTTTGTCTGCTTTTATATGATCAGGGAGTTCTTGATAAAAAGAAAGATAAGGATTATAATAGTTTGTATACAGGCAAAATGTCTGCTTATAATTTCATGTACAAAAAGATAAAGAATATAGAAATTACACCAGCTCAGCTTGCCTTAGATCCATGTTCCGGTTCTGTTATTATTACAGACCCTGATACCGGAGAGGTAAGGGCGATGGTTTCCTATCCAAGCTATGATAATAATCGCCTTGCGAATGGAATTGATTCAGAATACTATGCATCTCTTAATACAGATTTATCTTCGCCGATGTTAAACAGGGCCACGCAGTCAAGGACAGCGCCTGGTTCAACATTTAAACCAATCTCATCTACGGCAGTTCTTGAGGAAGGCGTAGCTACAGCTTCTACATATGTAAAGTGTACAGGGATTTTTGATAAGATTTCTCCGGCAGCGAAGTGCTGGATTTATCCGAATGCGCATGGCTCACTTAATGTAAGTGGAGCAATCGCTGTATCCTGTAACTTCTTCTTTTATCAGATGGGATATAATCTTGGTACGGTGAATGGAACCTATAACAGCCAGAGAGGTTTAACAAAGTTAAAGAAGTATGCATCAATGTATGGCTTAAATCGAAAGTCCGGTGTGGAAATCACAGAATATGAGCCGCATATTTCAGATGAAGATGCGATTCGTTCAGCAATAGGACAGGGTACCCACAGTTATACACCAAGTCAGATTTCAAGATATGTGACATCCCTTGTAAACCACAAGAATCTGTTGGATCTGTCTCTTTTAGAGAAAACCACAGATGCAGAGGGAAACACATTGACTTCTTATGAGAAGAAAACAGAAGAAAAACTGAAGATCAGCTCATCTACATTTGATTTGATAAAGAAAGGTATGATCGGTGTGGTTAACGGAAAGGACAGCTCTATCAAGTACCTGTATAAGAAACAGGGAATGAAAGTAGCTGGCAAGACCGGTACAGCACAGGAGAACAAAAAGCGACCGAACCATGCATTATTCATATCTTATGCTCCGTATGACAATCCGGATATTACCATGACCGTAGTAGTGCCAAATGGTTACACTTCAGCCAATGCTGCAGAGATTGCCAGAGATATCTATAAGTACTATTTTGGAAAGGCCAGCAAGGCAGAAAAGAAGGCGACTACAGCATTACTGCCTAGCGGTTCAGATGGAAGTAATGATTAATATACTCCTGCGGCGGCTCGACTTGAAAAGTTCGGACGCGAAAGATTCCCGGAGTATATGCTAGCAAACAGGAGGAGATATGAAAAGTTCCGTTATAATTAAAGGGAATAAATATGGATTTCAGATTGTGCTGAATCCTACACTTCCTTTTGAAGAACTTCTTCGGGAAGTGGGGGACAAGTTTAAGGAATCTACTCATTTTTTCGATTTAAAAAAGCCAATCGCGGTAAGTTTTACAGGACGGGAACTCACGTCCGGAGAACAGAATCTTCTGGTAGATACGATAGCTGAGAACAGTGGGCTTAATATAAGCTGTGTGATCGATGGCGCAAAAGTATATGAGACACAGTTTGCTAAAGTGTTATCGGAACTTAAAGAAGAGGAAAAGAAAGAGGAACATAAAACGGAAGAATCTTTTCCGGAGAATCGTCTGGGAAAGAATGGCCAGTTTTATCGTGGAACATTGCGTTCAGGTCAGAAGATAGAAGTAGATGGAAGTATAGTAATTCTTGGCGATATCAATCCAGGCGCACAGATTATTGCGGGGGGCAATGTTGTGGTGTTAGGATGTCTGAAAGGAACAGTACATGCCGGATATCCGGATGATAAGAGCGCATTTGTGGCAGCGCTTATGATGGAGCCAATGCAGATACAGATTGGCAGTTATATTGCCCGCTCACCAGATCAGAGGGGGAAGAGTACAAAAAAGAATGTCAGAAGAAAGAATCAGCAGGAATTGCTTGCGAAGCTGGCATTTGTAGAGAATGACAATATTTTTATTGAAACGATTACGAGGTCGTTGATCAGTGAAATTAGTATTAGTTAAGTGAGATAAAGGAGAACAAAGATGAGTGAGGTAATTGTTATTACATCTGGAAAAGGTGGAGTTGGAAAGACCACGACAACAGCGAATATTGGAACGGGACTTGCAAAACTGGATAAGAAAGTGGTTATGATCGACACAGATATAGGACTTCGTAATCTTGATGTTGTTATGGGATTAGAGAATCGTATAGTATATAATCTTGTAGATGTTGTAGAGGGAAACTGCCGCTTAAAACAGGCACTGATTAAAGATAAAAGATATTCTAATCTTTTCCTCTTGCCTTCTGCCCAGACAAGAGATAAAAGTTCTGTAAGCCCAGAACAGATGAAAAAGCTTGTGGATGAGCTGAGAACAGAGTTTGATTATATTCTTCTTGATTGTCCGGCTGGTATTGAGCAGGGATTTAAGAATGCCATCGCAGGTGCGGACCGGGCTATCATCGTAACAACTCCGGAAGTTTCTGCCATTCGTGATGCAGACAGGATTATCGGACTTTTAGAGGCGGAAGAGCTGAAAAAGATAGAATTAGTTATCAATAGAATCCGCATGGATATGGTGAAGCGTGGAGACATGATGTCTGTAGAAGATGTCGTTGATATTCTTGCTATTGATCTGATTGGTGTAGTTCCGGATGATGAGAGTATTGTCATTGCAACAAATGAAGGAGAACCACTTGTTGGTTCTGATACACAGGCTGGAAGAGCGTTTGCTAATATTTGTCACAGGGTGCTTGGAGAAGAAGTTCCGATCATGGAGTTTGAGACAGAAGGCATACTGAAAAAAATAGCAAATTTATTTAAACGTGGTTACTAAAGGGGGAGAATCTAATGGGGTTCATGGATAGCTTTCTTAGAAAAAAAACATCGGGCAGTACGGCGAAAGACCGTTTGAAGCTTGTTCTGGTATCTGACAGAGCAAACTGTTCACCGGAAACGATGGAATTAATAAAAAACGACATAATAAAAGTAATTTCAAAATACATGGAGATTGATACAGAAGGACTGGATATTCAGATAACCCAGACAGAGTCGGATGGAGGACATGGAAATGTTCCGGCAATTTATGCCAATATACCGATCAAAGAACTAAGATCTCCTAGATAGCGAACGCAGGAGGAGAAACATGTTAAAACAGAAATACCAATTTAAAAATTATAATTGGGTGTTGATAAGCGCAGTTCTTATTTTAAGCGGGATGGGAGTGATGTTTATCAATAGTGCGGACAGCAGCTATACGAGTAAACAGTTGATTGGACTAATATTTTGTGCAGGAATCATGTTATTGTTGTCTGTTGTGAATTTTAATTTTGTATGTGGCTTCAGCAGGATTTTGTACCTGATTAATATTGTGCTCCTTGTTCTCGTAAAACTTGTTGGTGTTAAAGTAAATGGTGCCCAGAGATGGATTAATCTTGGCTTTACAAGACTTCAGCCGTCAGAATTGACCAAAATTATTATGATAATATTTGTGGCGGTGTACATACAGGAACATGAAGAAGATTTCATGGAATGGAAAGTACTTTTTAAACTTGCTCTATTGTGTGCGCTGCCTCTTTTCCTGGTAGTGATAGAACCGAACCTTTCAACTACGTTAGATATTACATTCATATTGATGTCTGTAATTTTTGTAGGAGGTCTTTCCGGTACACTGATTAAAAAATGTCTCAAAATAATCATACCGATCATCATACCGCTGGGCTTCCTTTTTATCTGGTACATACAGACACCGAATCAGGTATTACTTCATGATTATCAGGTTACCAGAATTATGACATTTTTAGAGCCTTCAAAATATTCGTCTACGACCGCATATCAGCAGGATAATTCTGTTATGGCAATCGGCTCAGGCAAACTATATGGAAAGGGACTGAATAATAATACGATCGCAGATGTTACAGTATCTGATACGGGATTTGTGTCAGAACAGCAGACCGACTTTATCTTTTCTGTAGTCGGAGAAGAAACAGGGTTTATCGGAAGTGTTATTGTTATTGCATTATTGGCTATAATAATGATAGAATGTTTTAAGACGGCATATGTCGCGAAGAATATGAGTGGACGGCTCATTGCAGTAGGAATGGCTGCACTGATTGGTTTCCAGTCATTTATTAATATCGGAGTGGCAACAGAATTACTTCCGAATACAGGATTGCCGTTGCCATTTGTAAGTTATGGATTAACATCATTGTTAAGTTATATGGCAGGTATAGGGATTGTGCTAAATATAGGATTACAAAGACACTACTAGGAGGGGAAAATATATGAATATTGGATTAATCGCACATGATGGAAAGAAGAAATTAATGCAGAATTTTTGTATTGCTTATCGAGGAATTCTTAATAAGCATGAACTGTTTGCAACCGCAACAACAGGAAGACTTATTGAGGAAGTAACGAACCTCACGATACACAAATATCTGGCAGGACCACTTGGTGGAGAACAGCAGATGGCTTCTCAGATTGAACATAATCTCATCGATATGGTTATTTTCCTGAGAGACCCACAGAATCAGCAGCTTCATGAGCCGGATATATTTAATGTAATGCATTTATGTGATGTACACAATATTCCACTTGCAACGAATCTTGCAACAGCAGAGTTATTAGTTAAGGCTCTTGAAAGAGGAGACCTTGAGTGGAGAGAAATGTACAGATAGTACAGACAAAGAGAAAGAGTGACTATGAAAAAGAGAATAATATGCACAATCAGTATTTTTGTGTTAGTAGCAGCGTTGTGTAGTGGATGCAGTGGGAATCCTTTTAAGATCACAGATTCTTTTGCATCTTACTATGCAGAGAATAAAGAAGAGGCAGGTTCAGATTTAGAGGGGATGGCAGCAGAACTTGCAGTAGTGTCTGATTCAGAAGCGACAGACCCGAATTATCAGAGCAATGATTATGCGGATTTATTGATTAATGACAGTGCGAACGAGATTGTACAATCATATCATTGTTTTGATAAGTTATATCCGGCCAGTATTACAAAGGTAATGACTGCATTGCTGACATTAGAGCATGGAAATATGGATGACGAGATTACGTTAAAGCATGACATTAATTTAACAGAAGACGGAGCAGTGATCAGTACCCTTACAAAGGGAGATACCGTCACTGTAAGCCAGGTTTTCCATACGATGCTGATCAAATCTGCAAATGACTGTGCAGTAATACTTGCTGAGTATGTAGCAGGTTCTGAAGCCAAGTTTATAGATATGATGAATGAGCGGGCCAAAGAATTAGGAGCGACACATACACATTTTGTCAATCCAAACGGACTTCACAATAACGATCATTATACGACTGCGTACGATCTTTATCTAATCTTTAAAGAGGCAGTGAAGCATGAAGAATTTGTTGATACAGTATCTTCAAAGGACTATACAATGACATATACTACAGCAAAGAAAACACAGATTAATGAGTATATGCAGAGTACAAACTACTATCTTCTGAATGAATTCCCTGTACCGGAAGGTGTAGTGATGTATGGTGGCAAGACGGGAACGACCTCTATGGCGAAGTCCTGTCTGATATTGATGACAAAGAATAAAAAAGGAGAGCGTTTTTTCTCCGTTGTACTTGGAGCAGAAACAAAGGAGGCTTTGTATTCGTCAATGACCAGACTATTAGAAAAAACAACAAATTAAAGGTTGTGCTTTTATATGATATAAATTATAATATAACATATAAGGGAGTTGGCACGAGTCTTTCTCATTACAAAAGAAAGGACTACAGTCCAATAATATATCTAAAGGAGGATATTCACATGATTGATATTATTGCAGGTGCGAAAGGAAAAGGAAAAACTAAGATCTTAATTCAGCAGGTAAATGATGACATTAAGCTGACAAAAGGCACAATCGTTTACCTTGATAAGAACAATAAGCATATGTATGAATTAAGCAATCAGATTCGTCTTATTGTAGTTCCTGAATTTAATGTAACAGATACAGATATGTTCCTTGGCTTTATTGCAGGAATTATTTCTCAGGACCATGACTTAGATAAGATTTATCTTGATAGTTTCCTTACTACAGCATGTATTGATGATAATCTTGATTACGCAGTTGAAAAACTTGGTGCTTTATCTGACAAGTTTGGGGTTGATTTTGTAATCAGCGCTTCCGTAGATAAAGAAAATATGCCGGAATCTGTACAGAAATACGTTTCTCACGCATTATAATTCGTTATTATCTGATGCAGAACCGTCCGATAATATTACATACATGGCGGATATCTGGAATTTGAATAAGATACGAAAAGGTTAAGGCGCCTCATATTATTATGAGGCTGCCTTTTTATGGTTTAAGCTAAAATGGAAAAACAATATTATTATGCATATTCACAATATTTAAAAGATAAATACGGAGAGAAAGTATATAAGCTTCCTGTGAATCTTCCCGTAACCTGCCCAAATAAAAAAGATGGAAAGGGCTGTCTTTTCTGCGCGGAAGCAGGGACAGGATTTGAAGCAAGTGACAGTTCAGTTTCTGTTTTTGAACAGTTAGCAGCATCAAGGACAAAAGTAGAAAAACGTTATCATGCACATAAGTTTATTGCTTACTTTCAGAATTATACCAATACATTTCTTCCTTTAGACAGATTACTTGGCTATATGGAAGAAGCATCAAAAGTAGAGGATATTGTTGAGATTTCAATTTCGACAAGACCGGATTGCATCAGACAGGATTACCTGGAAGCATTTTATGAATTCAGTAGCCGGACAGGAATAGAAGTATCTATAGAACTTGGATTACAGACAGTGAATTATCATACATTAATGGAGATGAACCGAGGTCATGGACTCGCAGAATTTATTGATGCGGTTTTAAGAATTGCGCCGTATCATTTTCCTGTTTGCGTACATATGATTCTGAACCTTCCGGGGGATACGATGGATGATGCGGAGGAATCTGCAAGAATCCTGTCTACATTGCCGATTTCCATGGTGAAGCTGCATTCTTTATACATTCCTAAGCAGTGCGAATTATATGATAAGTATATTCGTGGAGAAATCGAAATTTGCCCCAAAGAAGAATATTTAAACAGATTAACAGAGTTTATTGCATTATTAAGACCGGACATTACAGTGGAAAGATTGTTTAGCCGTATCCCTGAAAAAGATTCCGCTTTTTCAAATTGGGGAAACAGCTGGTGGAAATTAACAGATGAATGGAAGGCGCTCATGGAAGAGAAAGGGTATGTTCAGGGAACAAAGTACAATTATCTCAACGGGGCAGCTTTAAATAGATGGGAGATATAATATGGCAAAACAAAAAAAGAAAAGTGTACATTTGCATATGAATCTCGGAACTTTGATATTTCTCATTATTGTGATCTATCTGATGGCATACATATTGAGTTATCTTGGAAAAAGCAAACTGGCAATCTATGAGGTGAGCGCAAGTGATATCGTAGACAGTATCGATGGAACGGGAGTGATTCTTCGAAAAGAAACTCTGGTGCATACAGAACAAAGTGGATATATTAATTATTATGTTCAGGAAGGTTCAATGATTCGTCAAAATGGTACAGTCTATACGGTAGATACTACAGGAAAAGTACGAAAGTATTTGAAACAGATGCTTGAGAAAAAGAATTCCGTCAGTCAGGATGAAAAAGAACAGGTAGTAGAGAAATTAAAAGTATTCAGTGAAGGTTATACAGATAATAATTTTTCTCTTCTGTATGAAACACAGAATGATATCAGTAGTACGCTTTTAGCATATACAGATACAATGCTTGCTCAGAATAAAGAAGAGCTTGCACAGAAATACGGACAGAGTGCATATATTACAGCCGCATCGCCTAAAGAAGGCTTGGTTTCTTTTTTATCTGATGGAATGGAAAAGCTAGAACAGGCAAAAGTTTCAAAAAATATTTTTGTCAATAAAGTGAAGATGAAGGATCTTCGCACAGATAAAAAACAAAAAGCGGGAAAACCGGTATATCGTCTTGTAGAGGGACAGGACTGGCAGCTAATGATTCCTGTTAATAAGAATGATTATGATCGTTTAAAGAAGAGGGAAGAAGACAGACAGACGATTCAGGTGACATTCCATAAAGATAATTTTGTGGCAGCAGCACAATATCATTGTTTAAAACAGAATGACAGTTATTATGTTATTCTGAGTTTTGATAATTATATACAAAGATATTTGAATCAGAGATATCTTTATGTGTCACTTACTTTATCAGAAACCAAGGGATTAAAAATTCCGTCAAGTTCTCTTGTAAAAAAGGAAGTATATAAAATTCCAAAAAGTTTTCTTGTAAATGGCGGCAACTCTTCGAAAAAAGAGCAGGTCAACATAATGAAGACAAACAAAAAGGGAGAAAAGGTTTTGACACAGGCAGCTGTGAATGTTTATAAATCGGATGAAGATTATGTCTATGTTTATTCTGCGAATCTGACAAAAGGTACAGTTCTATCGGAAACCAATAAAGAAAAGATCTATACATTAAAGAATAAGAGTCAGATACAGGGCGTTTATATTGTAAACAGAGGTTATACTGTTTTTAAACAGATCGAGATGGTAGAGAGAAATGAAGACTATTGTATTGTATCTGCAAAAAACAGCGGAATAGAACTTTATGACCGAATTATTTTAAATAGTGATACAGTAAAGGAAGACCAGGTGATTTATTAATGCTTAAAGATAATTTAAAAAAAGTACAGACAAATATTAAAAGCGCATGTGAAAGAGCAGGAAGAAAACCGGAAGAAGTTACGTTAGTGGCAGTAAGTAAGATGAAACCTCTTTCTGATATTGAAGAGCTTCTTGAGACGGGACAGATGGAATATGGTGAAAACTATGTGCAGGAGCTGTGTGAGAAGTATGAGAATATTTCCAAACCAGTACACTGGCATATGATTGGACATCTTCAGACGAATAAAGTAAAGTATATTATTGATAAAGTAGAATTAATTCACTCCGTAGATTCCTTCCATCTGGCAAAGCAGATTGAAAAAGAAGCGGTAAAGAAGAATGTAGAAGCGCAGATTCTTGTACAGGTAAACATCGCACAGGAAGATACCAAGTTTGGAATCGATGGACCGGAAGTGATCGCACTGGTAGAAGAAATCAGTAAGTTGCCGCATGTTCATGTAAGGGGATTGATGACAAGCGCTCCTTTTGTGGACGATCCAGAAGAAAATCGCTGTTATTTTAAAAAATTACATCAATTATTTATTGACATTAGAGAGAAAAACATTGATAATGTATCTATGGACATTTTATCTATGGGGATGACCAACGATTACGAAGTGGCCATAGAAGAAGGTTCGACGATGGTACGTGTCGGTACCGGAATCTTTGGGGCGCGGAATTACAATAAATAACAGGAGGTACATGGGGTGAAGTTTGCGGAAAAGTTTTTAAACATGATGAAGTTAAGCGATGCAGATGACGAAACCGAACCATTTGATGAAGAATACAACGAAGTGACAGAAGAAGGATATGACAGTGATGAGGAAGAGGAAGATGAGGAAGAAGATGATGAGCCTCATAAACCAATTCTTTCTCTGAGACGGAAGAAGAAGGAAGTATCCGATTCAGAAGAGTTCGATGGTAATCAGGGAAGAGTAATTCAGTTTCATGGAAAAGAAGAAGGTGAAAGTGTGAAAGTAATCAGAGCGCAGACATTTAATGAAGCACAGATCGTAGCAGAATTCTTAAAGGAAGGGAAGACGATCGTGGTGAATCTTGAGGGAATCGAGATTGGAAAGGCACAGCGTATCATTGATTTTATCGGAGGTGCATGCTTTGCAGTAGATGGTTCCTTAAAGGCAATTTCTAATAACATTTTTATCGTAGCTCCAGGAAATATTGAAGTAACAGGAGATCTCAGGGAAGAGCTTGTCAGTGAAGATATGCTGTCACCGGAGCTTTCAAACTTTTAGTACACCCGGATATACATACCGGATATACATAGAAGAATAACAGAGAGAATAGTTGGACGAGAAACAAAAGGCAGAGTGGATTTATGGATGGAGTGGAGGCCGTCCATAGATCCTCTCTGCTTCGTTTATTTCAGGAGGACAGACAATGTTAGAAAAAAGACTCGAAGTAAGTGCAGAAGGAAAAAAAGTATATGATATTGTAATTGAAAATAGTTTTTCAAACCTGGTAAAAGAACTTTCTGCTCTTGATATTCAGGAACGAAAGTTATGTATTGTTACAGAACGAAGGGTGGCTTCCTATTATCTGGAAGAAGTTAAAAGTATTTTAGAAGGCAGATGTGCAAAGGTAGAAGTATATATTTTTCAGGAAGGGGAGGCAAGTAAAAATTTATCCACAGTAGATAATCTGTATCACTTTCTGATTACACATGAATTTGACAGAAAAGATATGCTCCTTGCACTTGGCGGCGGAGTTACCGGAGATCTGACAGGATTTGCTGCTGCTACTTATCTGCGGGGAATCGACTTCGTACAGATTCCTACAAGTCTGCTCGCACAGGTGGACAGCAGTATCGGAGGAAAAACAGGAGTAGATTATCATGCATATAAAAATATGGTAGGTGCTTTTTATATGCCAAAACTGGTATACATTAATGTAAATACGATAAAGACACTTTCTGAGCGACAGTATCACAGTGGACTTGGAGAGGTCATCAAACATGGACTTATTCGTGATAGAGCATATTTTGAATGGATAAAAGCGAATAAAGAAGCCATTGCAGAAAGAAAAGACGAAGCACTCGCACATATGGTAGAGGGAAGCTGCCTTATTAAAAGAGCGGTGGTTGAGGAAGACCCAAAGGAACATGGTGTCCGCGCCCTGCTTAATTTCGGGCATACGTTAGGACATTCTATAGAAAAGTTAATGAATTTCTCACTGACACATGGAGAATGTGTGGCAATTGGTTCATTGTTAGCAGCGGATATATCAAGTAAAAGAGGATATATTAGTGAACAGGAAAACAAAGAAATCAAAAACATTTATGCATATTTTGATTTTCCAGCATTGCCGAAAGAACTTAAGGCAAAAGAAGTTGTGAAAGAAACAAAACACGATAAAAAAATGGAACATGGAAAGATTAAGTTCATTTTATTAGACCAGATTGGAAAGGCAGCAATTTATCAGGATGTCACTCCGGAAGAAATGTTTGCCGTTATAGAACAGGGAGAAGTATAATGGGGAAAAAATTAAAAGCAGCAGTTATTTTTATTATACTTCTGTTAGCAGACCAGCTTACAAAATTATGGGCAGTAAAGGTATTAAAGCCAATAGGAAGTATTCCTGTTATCCGGAATGTACTTGAGATTTATTATGTGGAAAACCGGGGAGCAGCATTTGGAATCATGCAGAATAAGCAATGGTTCTTTTTGATCATTACTCTGGCGGTACTGGCGGGTCTTATATGGATTTCGGGAAAGATACCGGAGGAAAGACATTTTACTCCGCTAAAGATATGCCTGTATTTCGTGGGAGCAGGAGCTGTAGGGAATATGATAGACCGTATTTTCAGGAAGTACGTTGTGGATTTTGTTTATTTCAGCCTCATTAACTTTCCAGTATTTAATGTGGCAGATATTTATGTGACAGTGGCGGCGGTTATGCTTGTTATTTTAATTTTATTCTTCTATCAGGAAGAAGATTTTGACAGGATATTTCCTAAAAAAACAAAAGAGGGCAGGCGGGAGTTGTAACTATGACAGAAACGGCAAAGCAAGAGAAAGTAAATCAGGAAAGTAAGCAGGAACAAAGATATTATTATACGGTTATGGAAGAACAGGAGGGGATGCGTTTAGATCAATTTCTCGCAGCAGAGTTAAAAGAACATTCCCGTTCTTATATTCAAAAGCTGATCAAAGAAGGGCAGGTTCAGGTAGGAGAGAAAAAACAAAAACCAGGATACCGTCTTCGTGTGGACGATGCCGTTGTGATCTGTGTCCCTCCATTAAAGGAATTAGAAGTTCTTCCGGAACAAATGGATCTGGACATTCTTTATGAGGATGAAGATGTTATTTTGATTAATAAACAAAAAGATATGGTTGTTCATCCTTGTCCGGGACGTTATAAAGGAACACTTGTAAATGGACTTCTTTATCATTGTAAAGATAATCTTTCGGGAATTAACGGTGTTTTACGGCCGGGAATCGTTCATAGAATCGATAAAGATACAACAGGAGTTCTTGTTGTATGCAAGAATGACATGGCGCACAAAAGCCTGGCAGAACAATTAAAAGAACATTCGATCACAAGAAAATACGAAGCAATCGTATATAATAACTTTACGCAGGAAGAAGGAACTGTTGACGCACCGATCGGAAGAAGTCCGGTTGACAGAAAGAAGATGGCTGTCGAACCTAAAAACGGAAAGCGGGCAGTAACACATTACAAAGTACTCAGTCATTTAAATCATCAGGTGAATCATATTGAGTGTCAGTTAGAAACAGGAAGAACGCATCAGATTCGTGTGCATATGGCAAGCATACGCCATCCTTTATTAGGAGATACGATTTATGGTCCAAAGAATGATATGGGACTTACCGGACAGTGCCTCCATGCCAGAGTGCTTGGATTTGTTCATCCAAGGACAGGAGAGTATGTAGAATTTGAGGCACCGCTTCCTGAATATTTCCAGAAACTTCTTGAAAAATATTCTTAAAAAAACTTTACAAAAAAAGAATAGTATGCTAATCTATGAAAGATGCTTTTAGCTAGAACCTTTGCCAGGGTATGGAGTCTCCGACCTTATCTTCGTAAAGGTGATTATAATAATAGGAGGAATTGTAACATGATTACAAAGGAAATGAAACAGGAAATTATGACAAAATATGCAAGAACAGAAGGAGATACAGGTTCACCTGAAGTACAGGTAGCACTTCTTACAGCAAGAATTAATGATCTTCAGAATCATTTTAAGGCAAACCCTAAGGATCATCATTCAAGACGTGGTCTTTTAAAGATGGTTGGTCAGAGAAGAAACCTTCTTGCATACTTAAAAGGTAAAGATATTGAACGTTACAGAACCTTAATCGAACAGTTAGGTTTAAGAAAATAATAATTTTTGAGGAAAGGATGCTGCGGCATCCTTTCTTTCGTTCAAGTATTCCCAAAGCTTTTGCACTTGATTTCAAAAGTGCATCATTTAAGAGAAATGAGGTTTTCTATGCGTAAAATTATCATTCGTGGTGCAATTGTCGTTGTGATTTTATTAGCCGGAACAGGTATTTTTCAGTGGCATAATTATCAGCAGAAGATCGAATACCGAAAAGAGGCATTGCTTTATTTTAAGGAAGAAGATTATTCTAAAACAATCTCATACCTGGAAGAAGCGTTAAAGCGGAAGTCTGTGTTTGCCAGAGAGATTGATCTGGATATGACCTGTTATCTGGCAGAGAGTCATTATCAGCTAAAAGAATATGATAAAGCGGAAAAAATATACAATAAACTTATTAATAATGACAGTAAAAATGCACAATATTATATGTTGAAGGGCGAGTGTGTCGCAAAGTCCGGTGATGCACAAGGAGCCGTAAAAGTGTATGAACAAGGCTGGAATCATACACAGGATACTGATTTTCTGGAAAAAATCTGTGAAATATACGTAGAAAAACAGAATTATGATAAAGCACTGAAGTATGTTCAGAAGGGGATTGAACAGGGTGGTGAAACGAAGGCAGATTTTATGTATGGAAAGATTGTCATCTATGAAAAAGCAGAGGCGTATGATAAGGCATACGAGGCAGCGAAAAAATATGTAGAGCTTTATCCAGATGATGAAGCTGGGAAGAAAGAGTATACGTTTTTATCGACAAGGATTTAAATTACATTTCTGAAAGAAAGTTACAGATGATTTTACCGGAGTCGGGACGCTGTTATATTGACAGTGTATATAAAAAATGGTAAAATAATGAATACTAAAGGAATAAGGGGAGGTATGATCGCAGGGTATAATACTAACCGAATGCATCAGCCAGCAGCACAATATCCTGTTTTCTTTAGCTATTATTTATTTTTATATTACCCTATTTAAGAAAAGGAGAAATAACTATGGTATCACAGAAAGTTACAATCAACAACCCACAGGGACTTCACATGAGACCGGCAGGAGTATTCGCTAAAGGAATGGCTAAGTTTGATAGCGATGTTACAATCAATTTCAACGGAAAAGCAACGAATGGTAAGAGCCTTCTTAACATTATCGGTGCTTGTATTAAGTGTGGTTCTGAAGTAGAGATCCAGTGTGACGGACCTGATGAAGAAGACGCATTAAAGACTGCTATCGAGATGATCGAATCCGGTTTAGGAGAATAATTGTAATTCAAAATTTGAGGTGAAGATAATGTATACTGGTATTGGTGCATCAGCAGGAATCGGTATCGGTTCCGCTGTTATTGTAAAAGAACCTTCCCTTGCATACGATAATAAAGCAGTCAGTGATGTTGATGCTGAAAAGCAAAGATTAACAGATGCCCTTGACAAATGTATCGCAAAGACACAGGCAATGGCAGATGACATGAAAGAAAGAGTAGGGGAGAAAGAAGCAGAGATTCTGGAAGGACATGTCCTTCTTCTTATGGATCCGGAGATGACCGGCCAGATGGAATCAAGCATCGCAGATGACAAGATGTGCGCAGAAGCTGCCGTAGAGAAGATTTGTGATTATTATATGCAGATGTTCGCAGGTATTGACGATGAGATGTTTCAGCAACGCGCAACAGATGTATGTGATATAAAGACAAGATTATTGAAGATACTTCTTGATGTCGAAGATGTCGATTTAGCAAGTGTGCCGGAAGGAACTGTTTTAGTGGCAGAAGATTTAACTCCTTCTATGACAGCAGGAATTAATCCAAAGAACGTAACAGGTATTCTTACAGAAGTTGGAGGCAAGACTTCTCATTCAGCAATTCTTGCACGTGCGCTTGAAATTCCGGCGGTACTCAGTATACCGGGAATCACAGAAGAGATTTCTAATGGCGATAATGTAGTATTAGACGGCTCAGAAGGACAGGTATATGTTAATCCTGATGAAGCACTTCAGGCAGAATATGAGCAGAAACGAGCTGCATATCTTGAAGAGAAGGCAGCGCTTGCTCAGTTTATTGGCAAAGAGACCGTAACAGCAGATGGTGTTAAAGTTGAACTTTGCGCTAATATCGGTAAACCGGAAGATGCATTGAAAGTAGTAGAATGTGACGGTGAAGGAATCGGTTTATTCCGTACAGAATTCCTTTTCATGGATCGTCCACAGATTCCTACAGAAGAAGAGCAGTTTGCTGCTTACAGAAAAGTAGCTGAGACTTTAGAAGGTAAGCCGGTTATTATTCGTACATTGGATGTTGGAGGAGACAAAGAGATTCCATATCTTGCTCTTGAAAAAGAAGAGAATCCTTTCCTTGGTTTCCGCGCGATTCGTTTATGCTTAAAGAGAGAAGACTTATATCGTCCTCAGTTAAAAGCATTGCTTCGTGCCAGCGCATATGGCGATATTCGTATTATGATTCCTATGGTTACCTGTTTAGATGAGCTTCGTGCAGTAAAAGATATGGTAGCAGAAATTAAGGAAGAGCTTAAAGCAGAAGGTGTTGCATATAATGAAGATATCAAGGTTGGTATCATGATAGAGACACCTGCAGCAAGTTTAATGGCAGATGTTTTTGCAAAAGAAGCAGACTTTTTCAGTATCGGAACAAACGATCTTACAGGTTACACTATGGCAGTAGACAGAGGTAATGCAGAAGTTGCATATCTTTACTCTGCGTATAACCCGGCAGTACTTCGTTCTATCGAGCGTGTGATCAAGGCCGGAAGAGCAGAGGGAATCATGGTTGGTATGTGTGGTGAAGCAGCTGCAGATCCATTACTTGCTCCATTATTAATTTCCTTTGGTTTAAGTGAATTTAGTGTAAGTGCTACTTCTATTTTAGCTACAAGAAAGGGAATCTCCCTTTGGACAAAAGAAGAAGCAGATGCCGTTGCAGCAAAGGCTATGTCTATGACAACAGAAGCAGAAGTTGAGGCATATCTTAAAACTGTTGCAAAACATTAATAGCAAAGAATAGCAGAAAGAGTATCCTCGAATGGAGATTTAACTGCGTGAATGATAAAAGGGTGTTGAGAGACACCCTTTTATTTTGCAAGGATTTCAGTGATTAGAGAATATATGTCAGGGGAAAGGAGGAAGAAACGTGCCAGGTACATTTAATAGAGAGCAGGAAGAGGCTATTACACATAAAGGTGGTCCGCTGATGGTTTTAGCAGGACCTGGGTCAGGAAAGACACTGGTAATTACTTATCGTGTAAAGTGGCTTATAGAAAATGCAGGAGTTCATCCGTCTAATATTTTAGTAATTACATTTACCAGAGCAGCGGCGGAGGAAATGAAAAAACGATTTTTTATGTTTGACGGAATGGAAAATGCTCCGGTAACCTTTGGTACTTTTCATTCTATTTTCTTTATGATTCTTCGTTATGCGTACCGTTATACTGTTGCAAATATTATCAGAGAAGATGTAAAGCGGCGATACATAAAAGAAATGACGGAGAATATGGAACTTGAGATAGAAGATGAGAATGAATTTCTTTCCGGAATTATCAATGAGATCAGTTACGTAAAAGGAGAGATGATGTCCCTTTCCTACTATCACAGTAATAACTGTTCAGACGAATTGTTTGCTCAGATTTATGAAGGGTATGAGAAAAGACTGCGGGAAGAGAATCTCATAGATTTTGATGATATGCTGGTTTTTTGTTATGAACTGTTAAAAGAGAGAGAAGATATCCGGACTTTATGGCAGAATAAGTTTCAGCATATTTTAATTGATGAGTTTCAGGATATTAATAAAGTGCAGTATGAGATCATACGAATGCTGGCAGGTAAGGGAGATCATCTGTTTATTGTTGGTGATGATGACCAGTCTATTTATCGCTTTCGGGGAGCAAGACCGGAAATTATGCTTGGATTTGAGAAGGATTATCCAGAGGCAAAAAAGGTGATTTTAAATACGAACTATCGATGCAGTGAAGAAATTGTAGAGGGTGCAGAACATCTGATTAGTCATAATACAAAGCGTTTTCCAAAGAATATGCAGGCAGCTCGAGGAAGTAAAGTCCCTATTACATTTCGAAATCTAAAAGATGCGGGAGAAGAGTGTACAGATATTTTAAAAGGAATACGTTTTTATTATAAAAAAGGAATTCCACTAGAAGATATGGCGGTTATTTTCCGCACCAATACGCAGCCGAGATTACTTGTTGGACGGTTAATGGAATATAATATTCCATTTCAGATGCGGGATGTTATCCCAAATATATTTGATCACTGGATAGCAAGGAATATATTAACGTATATAAAGCTTGCTATGGGAAACAGAGACCGAAAGCTGTTTTTACAGGTAATGAACCGGCCGAAACGATATATATCAAGAAGTATGATCACAGAACCGCAGGTAGATTTAAAAAAACTAAAGCAGCAGACCTTTGGGAAAAAGTGGCTTTATGAGAAGATTGATAAATTAGAAATGGATCTGTATCTTCTAAGGAAGATGGAGCCATATGCTGCGATTCAATATATACGTAACGGGATTGGTTATGAAGATTATATGAACGAGTATGCACAGTTTCGAAGAATGAACCCGGATGACCTTGAAGAAGTCTTGAATCAGATTCAGGAAAGTGCAAAGGAATATCACAGTTTTGAAGAATGGTTTGCTTACATAGAATCTTATGGAGAGGAACTTAGAAAACAGATGGAAGCCGGAAGGCAGCAAAAAAGCGGTGTGACACTTACAACGATGCATAGTTCAAAAGGATTAGAATATGAAGTTGTATTTGTCATGGATATAAATGAAGGAGTAACACCACATAAAAAAGCAGTAAAAGAGGCGGACCTCGAAGAAGAGAGACGGCTGTTTTATGTAGCAGTTACAAGGGCAAAAACATATTTGTTTCTCTATTCGGTAAAGGAACTTTATCAAAAGGATGCACAGATTTCCCGCTATATAGGAGAACTTCGTTATGACAAGAAAGAATTTCAAAAAGGAAAAAGAGTGATCCATAAAAATATTGGTAAGGGAACGGTACTTGAATTAAAAGAAGATAAAATTAAAATAAAGTTTGATAACAGCAAAAAACCGCGGCTGTTTTCCATAAAGTATCTGATGGAACAGGGACTTTTAGAACTTGAAAAATAAGTTTCCTGTAAAAAGTACGGAAAGACTTTTTTCTTTTTAGTATGCAATAAAGGGGACAAATACAGGAATCTGTGATAGAATGAAGCGATAAAATATTACAGGAGGTAATTATAGAAAATGTTAATTGAAATGTTAAAAGTAATTCTGCTTGGAATTGTGGAAGGAATTACGGAATGGCTTCCAATCAGTTCTACCGGGCATATGATCCTTGTAGATGAATTCATTAAACTTAATGTATCGAAAGCATTTATGGAAATGTTTCTTGTAGTAATTCAGCTTGGAGCAATTCTTGCGGTCTGTGTGATTTATTTTCATAAACTCAATCCATTTAGTCCCAAAAAGTCAGCCAGAGAGAAAAGGGAAACATTTGATATATGGGGCAAGGTAATCGTAGGATGTCTTCCGGCAGCGGTAATCGGTCTTGCATTTAACGATAAGATCGATGCACTTTTTTATAATGCGCAGACAGTAGCTTTTACATTAATTCTTTACGGTATTTTATTTATTGTTGTTGAAAATCATAATAAGAATAAAGAATCACAGGTAAAAGGGTTATCAGATCTAACCTATAAGATTGCGTTGATCATCGGATGTTTTCAGGTACTTGCTCTTATTCCAGGAACTTCCCGTTCTGGAGCAACAATCATCGGAGCAATGCTTCTTGGAACCTCTCGTTTTGTAGCAGCAGAGTATTCTTTCTTTTTGTCCATACCGGTTATGTTCGGGGCAAGTTTCTTAAAACTTGTAAAATATGGTTTTCATTATACAGGGAATGAAGTTGCTATTCTTGTAGTAGGTATGGTTGTAGCATTTATCGTTTCTATTTTAGCAATCAAGTTCCTGTTAGGTTATATTAAGAACAATGACTTTAAAGCCTTTGGTGTCTATCGTATTATTTTAGGTATCATTGTTGCTGTGTACTTTTTCATAAAGTAATAGGATGATCAGACGGGATAACGATAATAATTCTATTTAAAAATCGGAGAGTATAGATTATAATGAAAAGAAGAACACCTATTACACAGTATTGTCATGAGAGAATCCGCCAGCTTATAAAGAATCCGTCCTTGTGTATTGACGCAACAGCAGGAACAGGGAAAGATACGGTTTTTCTAGCGTCTCTCGCAGGTGCCAATGGCAGGGTTATTGCCATGGATATTCAGGAAACGGCGGTGGAACAGACAAGAAACCGCCTTATCAAAGAACATCTTTTGGACAGGGCAGAAGTTGTTTTAGATACGCATGTACATATGGATGTATATGCCGATGAAGGAAGTGTTTCTTTGATTATGTTTAATCTCGGATATCTTCCAGGGGGAGATCATCATCTTGCGACAAAGGCAGAGACAACAATAGAAGCGCTGAAAAAGGGACTTACCTTACTTTGTGAGGGTGGTATGATATCTTTGTTGATCTACAGCGGGGGAGACAGTGGTTTTGACGAAAAGGAACAGGTGCTGCAATGGCTTAAAGAATTGCCGGATGATCAATATACCGTACTCGTAGAAGCATTTTATAATAAGCCGAATCATCCGCCGTTACCAGTGTATATTATAAAGAATGAGACAGTTTAGATCAGATGACAGCTGCAATGAAAAGCAGCAGTATGTATAGACAAGTGTATAAGATAAAGGATCATTTGATTTATAAAAAGGAGGCATATATATGGAGATGATAAAAGAAACAGCGAAAGTTGTTCGTCAGCAGCAGATCGATGAAGGAATATTTGATATGGAATTATCCTTTCCAAAGGGAGCTGCCTTAGCAAAACCAGGACAGTTCATTGCAATGTACTGTAATGACAAGAGTAAGCTTTTACCTCGTCCGATCAGTATTTGCGGGATTAATCCAACAGAAGGAACATTGCGGGTTGTTTATCGTGTTGCAGGAGAAGGAACAAAAGAGTTTTCAGAAATGAAAGCAGGAGATACATTAGAAGTTATGGGACCTCTTGGCAACGGATTTACAATGAAAAATGAAAAGGCAATTATTATCGGTGGAGGTATTGGAATTCCTCCGATGCTGGAGCTTGCAAAACAGTTAGATGCCGAGAAGACAGTTGTACTTGGATACAGAACATCCACTTTCTTAAAAGAAGAATTTGAAGAAGTGTGCGATGTAAAGATTGCAACTGAAGATGGAAGCCAGGGTGTTAAGGGTACAGTAATTGATGCAATTAAAAAGTATGGTGTAGAAGGAAAGGTCATCTATGCCTGTGGACCGATGCCAATGTTAAAAGCGCTTGCAGCGTATGCAGAAGAACATGGAATGGAAGCACAGATTTCCTTAGAAGAAAGAATGGCATGTGGAATCGGAGCTTGTCTTGGCTGCATCTGTAAGTCAAAGACAAAAGATCATCACACAAACGTAAACAATACACGAATCTGCAAAGACGGTCCGGTATTTGATGCAAAGGAGGTAGTATTCTCATGAATTTAGAAGTAACACTGGCTGGAAAGAAGTTTAAGAATCCTGTGACAACTGCCTCAGGAACGTTTGGTTCTGGTGCAGAATATGAACAGTTTGTTGATCTTGCAGCACTTGGAGCGGTAACAACAAAAGGCGTGGCAAATGTACCTTGGGAGGGAAATCCGACTCCTCGTGTAGCAGAAACATATGGTGGAATGCTTAATGCGGTTGGACTCCAGAATCCGGGAATCGACTTATTCTGTAAAAGAGATATTCCCCATTTAAAAGAAAAAGGAGCATCTATTATTGTCAACGTATGTGGAAGAAGTACATCGGACTATGTAGAAGTTGTAGAACGATTAGCAGATGAGCCGGTAGATTTATTAGAGATTAATGTATCCTGTCCGAATGTAAAAGAAGGTGGTATCGCTTTTGGACAGAATCCGGATGCATTATATGAGATTACAAAAGCAATCAAGGCAAAGGCAAAACAGCCAATCGTAATGAAGTTAAGCCCGAATGTCACAGATATTACGGAGATGGCACGAGCAGCCGAAGCAGGAGGAAGTGATGCCCTTTCTCTTATCAATACACTTACCGGAATGAAGATTGATATTCACAGACGAAAGTTCGTTCTTGCGAATAAGACAGGCGGTATGTCAGGTCCTGCCATTAAACCAGTTGCCGTCCGCATGGTATATCAGGTAAGCCATGCCTGCAAGCTGCCGATCATCGGTATGGGAGGAATCCTTACGGGAGAAGATGCCATTGAGATGATGATGGCAGGTGCCACAATGGTTTCTGTAGGAACTGCGAATTTCCACAATCCACGTGCCACAATGGATGTGTTAGATGGAATAAAAGCTTACATGGAAAGATATCATATTGAAGATATTAACGAGATTATCGGATGTATTGATTAAAAGAATCTGTCTATACATATTTTATCTAAGTTGAAAATACAAATAAACTGTGTTAGAATCAAAACAACAGATGTACTTTTGGAATCTTAAGTACGAGGAAGATTTCAAGAGAACATTTCAAGTCGAGCATCTGTCACTCACCACATGAAAGAGGTGGAGTCTTCTCGACTGAGATAAATCAAAAGGATAAATCGGAGGCTGTTATGGAACAATACAAAAAAGAGTTTATAGAATTTATGATTGACTGCAATGTACTGAAGTTTGGGGACTTCGTAACAAAAAGTGGAAGAAAGACTCCATTTTTTGTTAATACCGGATTCTACCGTACAGGCTCTCAGTTAAAGAGATTAGGTGAGTATTACGCACAGGCAATTCATGATCATTTCGGTTTTGATTTTGATGTACTGTTTGGTCCTGCTTATAAAGGAATTCCATTAAGCGTAGCGGCAACGATCGCCATTTCAGAAAAGTATGATAAAGATATCCGTTACTGCAGTAACCGTAAAGAAGTAAAAGATCATGGTGATAAAGGAATTCTCCTTGGAAGCCCGATTCAGGACGGAGATAAGGTTATCATTATTGAAGATGTTACTACAGCAGGTACGTCTATTCAGGAGACACTCCCGATCATTAAGGCACAGGGAGATGTAGAAGTTGGTGGTTTAGTTGTTTCTGTTGACCGTATGGAAAGAGGTCAGGGAGAAAAGAGTGCGCTTACAGAAATCAGCGAGAAATACGGAATGAAGACAACTGCTATCGTTACAATGGCAGAAGTTGTAGAGCATCTTTACAACAAACCATACAAAGGAAAAGTCATTATTGATGATGAATTGAAAAAAGCAATTGATGCATATTATGACCAGTATGGAGTAAAGTAGTATTCTGACAGGAGATTTGTATGAACGAAAAGATTTTTAAAACATTGGGACAGATTGGTGCTGCAGGAATTATAGTAGGAATTATCACAACAATTGTCGGAATTACAGCAGGAGTGATTTCTATTGTAAGTGGAGCGCGTGCCCTCAAGTTAAAAGGGAAAATAATGATTTAAAAATGACGGGAACCGGCTTTATGCCGGTTCCTTAAAATGTATTATAGGAGAATAATAATTATAAGAAAAGGCTGGAAAAAGAATGAATGAAAGCAGAAAGAGACTGGGGTCTCTGAGCCGTTTAATATTGATTTTATATGGCTGTGTTGTAATATATTTTGTATTATTCAGTGACCGACTGGGACGGGTAGATGGATATAGTACTTATCGCTATAATCTGGTTCCTTTTGAGGAAATCCGTCGTTTTATTATATACAGGAATTATGTTTCTATCGAAGCATTTTTATTAAACTTATTTGGTAATCTTCTTGTATTTTTCCCAATAGGTTTTTTAGTTCCGATATGGAGATTGGAGAAAACCGGATGTATCCGGATTATTATATATACGTTTTTATTTAGCCTTTGCATAGAAACATTGCAGCTTGTTACAAAAGTAGGAGTGTTTGATGTGGATGATCTGATGATGAATACTTTTGGAGGGCTGCTCGGATGGATCAGCTATTGTATCATCCGTTTTATTTATCATAAATGGAAGGCCGATCATAAAAAGAAAGAAGAGAAAGGAAAGGCAGAGATATGAATACAGGAAATATTTCTTTTTCTGAGAAAAAAGTTTCAAAAAATGCAGTGCTTACTCTGGTTATGGGAATAGGCATACTGATTGGATTTGCTATTTTGACAGTGTTGTCTATTGTGACAGAAGGAAGATTGAATGTTGTCGGAGGTCTGCTTGGATGTATTTTTGTTGTACTGGCATTCTTTTGTGTCCTTTGGGGCGTGATGAGTTATGATGATGCTAAGACCAACCAGAAGTATAAGATATCTGGAATATGTATTAATATTGTGGCTATTTTTATAGGGATTACTTTTATCATGATGTAGGAATACGATAAGAAGTATGTCATGCCTTGCATGACGCGCATCTTGCAGCAAGAATGACGGGACATTCTTGAATTTGGGAATAACAGAAAGAGAGTGATATATTTTATATGGATTATAGAGAGTTGTTTAAAGAAAGCAATAAAGAAGTGGAAGAACGCTTTTTACTGACAAGAGAAAGAATCGAAGAAATCGCTGCCGGGGAGAACAACGGCATGAACGAAAAGATTCAGAATTATTTTAAGAAGACAGCACAGCTTCTAAAGAAATGTGCAGAGGATTTTGTATGTATTTCTTCTGATGTGTGGAAGTCCCGTTCTTTTGAGCAGTTAAAGAGTGAGAATGCATTATTTTATCAGGATATCTTACCTCAGAATTACAGACATTCTTTTGCAGATCCGGCATTTGCAGTGCAGGAATTAGGAGAAGAGTTTGGTCGGATTCTGAGTTTTTTATATACGGAATTACGTTCGGAAAGAGCGTTTGTTTTTGAACAGAACCTTGAAAAAATCACGATTTTAAATGAACTTTTTCTGGAAATATACTGTATGTTTGAAGAAGGGGATGTAACATATAAACAGATTAAAGATACGATCTACTGGTTCCTCTATGATTATGCAGATGACTGGGCAGGCTACAGAGTACGAGAACTGGTGGACCCGGCACTTGATTTTGCAACATCGATTATCATGGACTCTGACCTTTCGGATCTGACGTATCTGTATTCTTATGGGGACTATATTTCAGAAGTGGAAATTGAAACGGCAAAGTTTTTAAACAGCCTTACGGAAGAAGAAATTTCACAGATAGCGGAAACATTTACAGAAGGATATCGAAGAGGATTTGAGCTAAAAGGGGTAGATGTTTCAAAGAAAGATACAGTGAATATCCGTTATCCGATTGGCTTTGAGAGAGTGATCCGCGCAGCAATCCGCCAGTTTGCCGACATGGGATTGAAACCGGTTATTTACAGAGAGGCGCTTAATACATTAAATAAACGCCAGAATCTCCGTATCGGATATATTTCAACAGATCCAAATCCACAGTATGGCTATGACCATCGTTTTGATAATGCTATTTACCTTGATAAGCGCATGATTGACCGGAAGCTTAGCTGTATGAGAAAGGCATACGAAGAATATGAACAGGAGGCGGCAGGATTTGCAGGTCCGGCATGCTTTGAAGTCTTTGGAGAAGAACCGTTTGAACCGGTAAATAAGCCGGAAAGCTATCATTTAAGTGAGCGGCAGCAGATTCTTTCCACAGAGTATTCCTCTTTATCTAACGAACTTTTGAATGAATTTATCAATCAGGAGGAAAGGAGTTTTACGATTATTGCGTACCCAGTTCCTTCGATCGGAGAGAATTTCCCGGAAATTTTTGAGGAGATTCGTAAAGTAAATACGTTAGATAACGAAGTGTACAAAAAGATTCAGCAAAATATGATTGATGTGCTTGATCAGTCAGAAGCGGTGCATATCATGGGACGTGGAAGAAATATGACGAATCTTACGGTTGCTCTATGCGATCTGAAAGATGCCAGCAAAGAAACGAAGTTTGAAAACTGTCTTGCCGATGTCAATATTCCGGTAGGGGAAGTATTTACTTCACCTAAGCTAAAAGGTACAAATGGTCTTTTACATGTGACAGAAGTCTATTTGAATGGTCTTTACTATAAAGATTTAAAGATTACTTTTAAAGATGGTATGATCGAAGAGTATTCATGTGCAAATTTCCCGGATGAAGAGGACGGACAGAAGTTCATTAAGGAGAATCTTTTATATAACAGAGAAACACTTCCGATTGGAGAGTGTGCGATCGGAACAAATACAACTGCCTATGTGATGGCTGAAAAGTATGGTATTATGTCTAAACTGCCTATCCTTATTGCAGAAAAAATGGGACCGCATATCGCAATCGGAGATACCTGTTATTCTTATTGCGAAGATGTTCGTGTATATAATCCGGATGGGAAAGAAATCGTAGCAAAGGAAAATGAATGTTCTGTACTTCGAAAAGAGGATCCAAAGAAAGCCTATTTTAACTGCCATACAGATATTACGATTCCGTATGAAGAGCTTTCAAGAATTACAGCCGTAACTGTGCGGGTTGTGGAATCAGAGGTCATGCATGATCTGGCAGAGGAACGGGTAGAGATTCCGATTCTTTTAGATGGAAGATTTGTGCTGGAAGGTACATTAAAGTTAAATGAAGCATTTGAAGGTTAAAATAAAGTGAGGAGATACAAAGATGAAGTTAGTAATTAAAAATGGACATGTGATGGATCCGGCATCTGGAAGAGATGAAGTTACAGATATCTGGGTGGAAGATAAGCGGATCATCGGATTTGGAGAACATCCGGAATGGGAAGAAGATGCTGAAAAACTGAATGCGGACGGCTGTATTGCGGCACCGGGACTTGTTGATGTGCATGTACATTTTCGTGATCCGGGTTTTACGTATAAAGAAGATCTGGAAACTGGAAGTCATGCAGCAGCAGCAGGAGGATTCACAACGGTTGTCTGTATGGCAAATACAAAACCAATCGTTGATACTCCAGAAGTAATTCAGGATATTTTAAAAAGAGCAGAGAACTTACCGATTCACGTAAAGCAGGTGTCTGCGGTTTCCAAAGGATTTGAGGGAAAAGAGTTAGTGGATTTCCAGGCGATGGTAGATGCTGGTGCCTGTGGATTTACAGATGACGGAATCCCGTTAACAGATGCCGGATTTATTAAAAAAGCAATGGAAGAGGCAGCGAAAATGGATATGCCAATCTCATTGCATGAGGAAGATCCAGCACTTAACGAAGTAAACGGAGTGAACAAGGGTGTGATTTCTAAAAAGATGGGGATTGGCGGAGCACCGGCAATTTCAGAAGATGTGATGGTGGCAAGAGATGTCATGCTGGCACTTGATACTGGAGCAAAGGTAGACATTCAGCATATATCTTCTGGTCGTTCTGTAGATTTGGTTCGTTATGCGAAAAAACGAGGAGCAAAGGTTTTTGCGGAGGCTACACCACATCATTTTACATTAACAGAAGAAGATGTACTTAATTATGAAACGATGGCAAAGATGAATCCGCCACTCCGTACAGAATGGGATCGAACAAAGATTATCGAAGGATTAGCAGATGGAACGATTGATATGATCGCGACCGATCATGCCCCTCATTCTATAGAAGAAAAAGAGAGAGAATTTACAAAAGCGCCAAGTGGAATCATTGGACTTGAAACATCATTATCTCTTGGTATTACAAGTCTTGTAAAAAGAGGCTATCTTACGATGATGCAGCTTCTTGAAAAAATGACGGTTAATCCGGCAAAGCTTTATAATTTTGACTGTGGAACATTGAAAGAAGGAGCGGCTGCAGATATCGTTATTTTTGCACCGGATGAAGTCCGAACAGTAGAATCTTTCGAGTCAAAAGCGGAAAATTCTCCGTTTCTTGGTGCACAGTTATATGGAAAAGTAAAATATACGATTTGTGATGGTAAAGTTGTATATCGCGGCTAAGAATAATCGTGTCGTTTTTTGGCATATCGTGAGTGTACATCTGAAAAAATTTATGCTAGAATGAAAAGGATATCAGTAGAATTCTGGAGGAAGTTATGATTAATCAGTTAGTAAAAGGAATCAAAGAAAAAGATGCGCCTATCGTTGTTGGTCTTGACCCGATGCTTTCTTATGTACCAAAACATCTTGTAAAAGATGCTTTTGCTGCATACGGAGAGACATTAGAAGGTGCATGTGAAGCAATCTGGCAGTTTAATAAGGGCATTATCGATGCAACTTATGATCTTATTCCGGCAGTAAAGCCACAGGTTGCCATGTATGAGCAATTTGGTGTTGAGGGATTGAAAGCTTTCAAAAAGACATGCGATTACGCAAAGAGCAAAGGACTTGTTATCATCGGAGATATCAAGAGAGGCGATATTGGCTCTACATCCGAAGCATATGCGATCGGACACCTTGGAACAGTAAAGATTGGTGAACATGTATATTCTCCATTTACAGAAGACTTTGTAACGGTGAACCCATATCTTGGTTCTGATGGTGTAAAGCCTTTCTTAAAAGTGTGCAAAGACACAGATAAGGGTGTATTTATTCTTGTAAAAACATCCAATCCATCCAGTGGAGAATTCCAGGATCGTCAGATTGATGGAAAGCCACTTTATGAGATCGTTGCTGAAAAGGTAGCTGAGTGGGGCGAAGATGTTATGGGCGAAGACTACAGCTATGTTGGAGCCGTTGTAGGAGCTACTTATCCGGAGATGGGAGCAGCACTTCGAAAGATCATGCCTAAAAACTATATTCTTGTACCGGGATATGGTGCACAGGGTGGAACAGGTAAAGATTTAGCACCGTTCTTTAACGAGGATGGACTTGGTGCTATCGTAAACTCCAGTCGTGGAATTATCTGTGCTTATCAGAAAGACCCGTATAAAGAGAAGTTTAGTTCTGTAGACTATGCGGATGCCAGCCGCCAGGCAGTCCTTGATATGAAGGAAGATTTAAAGAACGCTTTTGTAAAATAAAGCATTTTGTTATAATTTTATAAGTTAGTTATAAACATTTCACCATAAAAATATACTCTTGGAATTTTAGAGTATATGTAATGAAAAAAAGGAGCAGACAATGGCTAAAGTAGGTATTGTAATGGGCAGCGATTCAGATATGCCAATCATGGCAAAAGCTGCAGATGTACTCAAGGAACTTGGAATTGACTTTGATATGACGATCATCTCTGCACACAGAGAGCCGGAAGAATTTTTCGCTTACGCAAAAGGTGCAGAAGAAAAAGGTTATAAAGTGATTATCGCAGGAGCCGGTAAGGCAGCACATCTTCCGGGAATGTGCGCAGCTATTTTCCCAATGCCGGTTATCGGTATTCCAATGAAGACATCAGATCTTGGAGGAGTAGATTCCCTGTACTCTATCGTGCAGATGCCAACAGGTATTCCTGTAGCGACAGTAGCGATCAACGGTGCAGCCAACGCCGGAATTCTTGCAGCAAAGATGCTTGCAACATCCGACCCTGCACTGTTAGAAAGATTAAAAGCTTACTCTGAAAAGTTAAAGAATCAGGTAGTAGCCAAGGCAGACAAGCTTGATGAGATTGGGTACGAAGCGTACTTAAAACAAATGTAATGACATAGCTCAAAGGTGATAAGAAGGTTTGTAAATTTGTAAAAGGGGAAACTATAATTAAGTATTTATAACAAGATAATGTATTCTCGGAATCTTTTTGTGCTTAATCACAAAAACAAGTGCAAGAAAGACTCCGAGAGTACATGATAAGAGAAAGGAGTCTGTCATGGACTATAAGAAAGCCGGAGTTGATATTGAAGCTGGATACAAATCAGTAGAATTAATGAAGAAATATGTACAGGGAACAATGAGACCTGAGGTACTTACAAACCTTGGTGGATTTTCAGGTGCATTTTCATTAAAGAAGTTTATGACAATGGAGAACCCTACACTGGTTTCAGGTACAGACGGTGTTGGAACAAAGTTAAAAGTTGCGTTCCTTATGGATAAGCATGATACCGTAGGTATCGACTGTGTTGCCATGTGTGTGAATGATATTGCATGTGCAGGTGGAGAGCCATTATTCTTCCTCGATTATATTGCATGTGGCAAGAACTTCCCAGAAAAGATCGCTTCTATCGTAAGCGGCGTTGCAGATGGATGTAAGCAGTCTGAGGCTGCTCTCATCGGTGGAGAGACAGCAGAAATGCCAGGATTTTATCCGGAAGATGAGTACGATCTGGCTGGCTTCGCAGTTGGAATCGTTGATGAAAAAGACCTGATTACAGGAAAAGACATTAAGGCAGGGGACGTCCTCATAGGAATTGCCTCCTCCGGAATTCACAGTAATGGATATTCTCTTGTTCGTAAAGTATTCCCTATGGAAAAAGAAGCATTAAACGAATACAGAGAAGAACTCGGAAAGACATTAGGAGAAGCACTCCTTACTCCTACAAAGATTTATGTAAAAGCATTAAAGGCAGTAAAAGAAGCCGGCATTACGATCAAAGGCTGTAGCCATATCACTGGTGGCGGATTCTATGAGAATATTCCAAGAATGCTCCCAGATGGCGCTCGCGCTGTCGTAAAGAAAGACAGTTACGAAGTACCAGCTATCTTCCGTCTTCTTGCAAAAGAAGGAGATATTGCCGAAGAGATGATGTACAATACATACAACATGGGAATCGGTATGATGCTCGCCCTTGATCCAAAGGATGCAGAAAAAGCAATCGAAGCATTAAAAGCTGTTGGTGAGGAAGCATATGTTGTTGGTTCCATCGAAGCAGGAGAAAAGGGAGTAACATTATGCTAAAAGTTGCAGTTTTAGTATCCGGCGGCGGTACGAATCTGCAGGCGATTCTTGATGCGATAGACAGCGGAAAGATTACCAATACAGAAATTCGTGTCGTAATCAGTAACAATGAAGGTGCTTACGCATTAGAACGTGCAAAGAATTATGGAACAGAAGGTTTACTTCTTTCGCCAAAGAGCTTTGAGACAAGAGAAGAATTTAACCAGAAGCTTTTAGAAGCTTTAAAAGAAAGAGAAATCGATCTTGTTGTTCTTGCAGGCTACCTTGTTGTTGTGCCTCCATGTGTTATTCAGGAATATGAGAACCGGATCATTAACATTCACCCGTCTTTGATTCCATCTTTTTGTGGAAAAGGCTGTTATGGCCTTCATGTTCACGAAAAGGCACTGGAAAGAGGCGTAAAAGTTTCCGGAGCGACGGTTCATTTTGTCGATGAAGGAACCGATACCGGCCCGATCATTATGCAGAAGCCGGTTATGGTGGAACAGGGAGATACACCGGAAGTTTTACAGCGCCGTATCATGGAACAGGCAGAATGGAAGATTTTACCGGAAACAATCAATCTGATTGCGAATGGAAAGGTTCATGTAGACGGCAGAGTTGTTACAATTGATAAATAGTTATGCATTTCTGGAATTATTCCTGCACTGGCTTTATGCTTTGCGGGAAGATTCCGGGAGCATATTAGTTATAAAATGGAGGAATTCCGATGAAAGTATTAATCGTAGGCAGTGGCGGAAGAGAACACGCGATCGCATGGGCCGTTTCTCAAAGTGCAAAGGCAGATAAAATTTACTGTGCACCGGGAAATGCAGGAATCGAAGAATATGCAGAGTGCGTGAACATCGGTGCAATGGAATTTGATAAACTGGTTGCTTTTGCAAAAGAAAAAGAAATTGACCTTACCATTATTGGTATGGACGACCCACTGGTAGGTGGTGTTGTAGATGCATTTGAGGCAGAAGGTCTTCGTGTATTCGGTCCAAGAAAGAATGCAGCGATCATTGAAGGTTCCAAAGCATTTTCCAAAGATTTAATGAAGAAATATAACATTCCAACAGCTGGATATGAGAACTTTGATTCTGATGAGGAAGCACTCGCTTACCTTGAAACTGCAAAGTTCCCAATCGTATTAAAAGCAGACGGACTGGCACTTGGAAAAGGTGTATTAATCTGCAATACTTTAGAAGAAGCTAAAGAAGGCGTAAAGACGATCATGGAAGATAAGAAGTTCGGAGATGCCGGAAATCGTATGGTAATCGAAGAATTTATGACTGGTCGTGAAGTTTCTGTTCTTGCATTCTGTGATGGAAAGACAATCAAATGTATGACAAGTGCACAGGATCACAAACGTGCCAAAGATGGGGACCAGGGCTTAAATACCGGTGGAATGGGAACATTCTCCCCAAGTCCATTCTACACAAAAGAAGTAGAAGAATTCTGTGAAAAATACGTTTATCAGCCTACTATGGATGCTATGGCAGCAGAAGGAAGACCGTTTGTCGGTATCCTCTTTACCGGTCTGATGCTGACGGAAGATGGACCAAAAGTTCTCGAATACAATGCCCGTTTCGGAGATCCGGAAGCACAGGTAGTACTTCCTCGTATGAAGAACGACATTATTGATGTTATGGAAGCTTGTATCGACGGACGTTTAGATGAAATCGATCTGCAGTTTGAAGATAATGCAGCCGTTTGCGTTGTCCTTGCTTCTGACGGTTATCCAGTTTCTTACGAAAAAGGTTATGTGATTAATGGCCTTGAAGAATTTAAGAAACACGATGGCTATTATTGCTTCCACGCCGGAACAAAGCGCACAGATAAAGGAATCGTTACAAATGGCGGACGTGTACTTGGTGTAACTGCCAAGGGAACAAACCTAAAAGAGGCAAGAAAGAACGCCTACGCAGCAACAGAATGGGTAACTTTTGAAAATAAATATATGCGTCATGATATCGGAAAAGCAATTGATGATGTAGAAGCATAAAAGTCATTAACAATGTAGCAGCGTAAAAAGTAACTGATGATCATAGAACAATAAAAAGATACAGTAGGAACAGAGACTGCAAGTGAATAAAGCTGGCAGTCTCTGTCATTGTTGGGGGAAACATGAACTTTAAACAGGGAATCAGAGATGGAATCCCCATCGGACTCGGTTATGCTGCCGTTTCCTTTGCCTTTGGGATTCTCGCGGTAGATAAAGATTTAACTGTCAGTGAGGCAGTACTTATTTCATTCACAAACTTAACATCTGCAGGGCAGTTTGCAGGACTTACGATTATTGCAGAACTTGGAACATTAGTTGAGATGGCACTTTCCCAGTTCATCATCAACTTAAGATATATGCTGATGGCAATTTCACTTTCCCAGAAAGTGGATGATGATTTTTCAGGAATCTGGAGATGGATACTCGGCTTTGCTATTACCGATGAAATCTTTGCTGTAGCAATCCAGAATCCAGGAAAAATTAAACGAAATTACTTTGCGGGACTTACGATAGTTCCGATTATTGGGTGGACGATAGGAACCTTAGGCGGCGCTTTGATGGGAAATATTTTACCGGCCATTATCACAAACGCTTTAGGTGTCGCTCTTTATGGAATGTTTATCGCCGTTGTCGTACCAAAGGCAAGAGAAGACAGCCATGTCTTCATTGCGGTATGTATCGCAATCGCGATCAGTACAGTACTGAAATACACTCCAGTATTTGCGAATCTCTCCGGCGGTTTCGCAATCATCATCTGTACCGTAGCCGCATCACTTATTGCGGCAATATTATTCCCAGTGGAGGTAAACGAAGATGAGCTTTAAAATATTTTTACCCTATCTTTTCGTAATGGCAATCGTAACCTATTTAATCAGAGCCATTCCACTCGTACTTGTAAAACACAAAATAAAAAACAAATTTTTTAATTCCTTTTTATATTATATTCCATATACCGTATTAGCAGCCATGACGATCCCGGCAATCTTTACAGCAACAGGAAGCTTGATTTCTGCTATTGCAGGACTCGTAGTCGCTGTTATACTCGCTTACCAGAGAAAAAGCCTGATCGTGGTAGCGATTGGAGCCTGTGCAGCAGTGTTTATTATAGAAGGAATCATAACCTTAATGTAAATCCTGATCTGATGGAATAAAGAAACGAAAATCAGAAACTTGATATAGCATAAAATGTGAAGATAGTCGCGGCATATTTTATTCTACTGCTGAATTGCATTAAGGTTTCTAAAGAAAAGAGAATTTTTATAAGTTTGATTTTGCTTGGTTGCGCTAAACGCTTCATTTTGTCTCAAAAAACAAAAACTTCGGAAAAGCGAGTCCGAAGTTTTCAGAGTCAAAATTCCGCAGCGCAAAGTCACAAAATGCAATACTTATAAAAATTCTCTTTTCATTACTGTAGTTTCCTTGCAATTCAGCAAGAAGTTTTATTACAGCGACTACAGAGCGGATGGGATGGATTCTTTTTTTCTTTTTTCGTCTATATTAAATCTACAGATCAGTATTCTTCGATTACACATGTATGATGTTTTTCTGTATCGTAATTAATTCCAACCAATAAAATCTTTCCTTTATATCCAGACAAAGCACCCTGGTATCTTTTCTCTTTGATTTGAGTGATTGCTGCATCTGCTGTCTTGTTGTGTTTTAATTCCACGATCATCGCAGGGCGATTGCCCGCATTTGCTCTTGGAAGGAAAACAAAATCAGCAAAGCCCTTTCCGGAAGGCATCTCCCGAATGATATTATAATAAGCCGGTGCTGTAAAGTAAGCCATGGTAAGTACACAGCTTAGGGAATTTTCATCGTTATATTTTAATACAGAAGTGTAGGTTTCATGAGCAAGCTCAATGAGTTCAGCTACCTTTTCCGCATTTTTATTTGTCGTGGCTATAAGAAGTTCATCACATCTGGAAATGGATGCGGCGATTTCCTTCCAAGAGCCTGTCTGTAAAGCAGATTCAAATGCAGTTGCTACTTCATAATTAGGAATATATGCACTTTTCATGTCTGCATCGTATCCAAGATATCCAAGATGAATTAAAGCAGTTAAGACATCGCTTTTTGAAGCTATCATAGAAAAATCATTCTGAAAAGTATTTGTATTTACCATCACTTTTTCGCCAGCTAACATAGCAAGCACATCTTCTTTTAATCCAGCATAATTCATTGTAATAAAAGTATTGATCGTACCAAAGGCAGAAGTATTCCTCCAATAAGAATCAAAATCCTGGTAGTTTATAGCCATTGATACAGAATTCGGATTATACATATGCATTCCGTCAATCAAATATCCGTTATACCATGCCTTCATTGTCTCAAAATCCATATCATACTTTTGGCATAGTTCCTTAACTTCATCTTCTGTGAATCCATAGTATTCTGTAATAGGTCTTGATTTTAACATAGTATATTCTTGAAAATTATTTAAAGCAGACTCATCTTTTATCTTCTTAATCGGTAAAATTCCTGTGATATACCCCAGAGCCAAAAATGATTTCGATTCTTCTGATTTAAAAAGTGAATGCAAGAACTGCAAATATTTATGCACTAAAGCCTGGTCGTTACTGTTTCGGATAACACAATCCCATTCATCAATGATAATAACAAAAGGAATTCCCGTCTTTTCATAAATTTTCATTAGTACATAACTTAACTTCTTTTTATAATCCAGAATATTTCCCAGTTCTTCTTGTATATCATCATAAATATATTCCACAATCTTTTCTATCAGATTGACTTTGTAATCATCCCAAAAAGATGAAATATCTAAATGAATAACATTATACTTGTTTCGGTATTTTTCATAATCAGGGTCAGACGCAATCTTGGTATCTGCAAACAGTTTTGAGGAATCACTGCCAAGGCTGTAGTAAGCATCAATCATTCCGGCAGCATGAGATTTACCAAAACGTCGGGCATGACTGACAGCAATACAGTTTTTAGGAGTATCAATTGCTTTATTCAAAAAACTTAACAGACCTGTTTTATCTACATATATTTCATAATTTCTATCTTTAGAAAAACTTCTATTTTTCGGATTAAAATAGATTCCCATGTTGTTCCTCCTTCCTATGAACATTTATATTGATAGTATATCATATTTTTAACTATTTGTTATGTTTTATTATAATTGTTCTTTGACGTCAGATGAAGTCAGGATTTTGCCTCAAAAAACGAAAAATCTAGAAAAATGCGTCAATCCTTTAGACTTTAATTTCCCGGAAATCCATAACTTTCTGGAGAATTTCATTTTCACTAACTGTAGATTTAGATAGTCAGAAAAAAGAAAAAATAATCCATCCCAGATGCGGCTTGGGAGCGTGTTTAAGATGCGGATGAGCATCTTAAATACAGCGACTACAGAGCAGATGGGATGGATTATTTTTTCTTTTTTCGTCTATATGAAATCTACAAATCAGTATTCTTCGATTACACATGTATGATGTTTTTCTGTATCGTAATTAATTCCAACTAGTAAAATCTTTCCTTTATATCCAGACAAAGCACCCTGGTATCTCTTCTCTTTGATTTGCGTGATTGCTGCATCTGCTGTCTTGTTGTGTTTTAGTTCCACGATCATTGCAGGGCGATTGCCAGCATTTGCTCTTGGGAGAAAAACAAAATCAGCAAATCCCTTTCCGGAAGGCATCTCCCGGATGATATTATAATAAGCCGGTGCTGTAAAGTAAGCCATGGTAAGTACACAGCTTAGGGAATTTTCATCGTTATATTTTAATACAGAAGTGTAGGTTTCATGAGCAAGCTCAATGAGTTCAGCTACCTTTTCCGCATTTTTATTTATCGTGGCGATGAGTAGCTCATCACATCTGGAAATAGATGCGGCGATCTCCTTCCAGGAACCTGATTTTAAAGCCGACTGAAATGCCTTAGACACTTCATAATTTGGAATATAGGCACTTAACATGTCTTTATCGTAACCAAGATAACCAAGATGGATCAAGGCAGTCAGAGCATCGTCTTTTGAGTGGATTTCTGTAAAATCGTTCTGGAAACATTCAGTGTCAACCATCACTTTTTCGCCAGCTAACATGGCAAGCACATCTTCCTTTAGTCCGGCATAATTCATTGAAATAAAGGTATTGATCGTACCAAAGGCAGAAGTGTTTCGCCAATAAGAATCTACTTTATGTCTTTCTAATGCCCTCGATACAGAATTCGGATTATACATATGCATACCATCGATCAAATATCCGTTATACCATGCCTTTATTGTCTCAAAATCCATAGCCTGATCTTCGCATAAATCTTTCACTTCTTTTTCGGTAAAGCCATAGTATTCTGTGATTGGATAGGAATCCAGCATAGTATATTCTTGAAAATTATTTAAAGCAGACTCATCTTTTATCTTCTTAATTGGTAAAATGCCTGTGATATACCCCAGAGCCAAAAACGATTTCGATTCTTCTGATTTAAAAAGTGAATGCAAGAACTGCAAATATTTATGCACTAAAGCCTGGTCGTTACTGTTTCGGATAACACAATCCCATTCATCAATAATAATAACAAAAGGAATTTCCGTCTTTTCATAAATTTTCATTAATACATAACTTAACTTCTTTTTATAATCCAGAATGTTTCCCAGTTCGTCTGTGATATCATCATAAATATATTCCACAATCTTTTCTATCAGATTGTCTTTGTAATCATCAAAAAAAGATGAAATATCTAAATGGATAACATTGTACTTGTTTCGGTATTTTTCATAATCAGGGTCAGATGAAATCTTGGTATCTTCAAACAGTTTTGAGGAATCACTGCCAAGACTATAGTAAGCATCAATCATTCCGGCAGCATGGGACTTACCAAAACGTCTGGCATGACTGACAGCGATACATTTACCATTTGTTTTCAGTCTTTTATTTAAAAATTTCAAGAGCTCCGTTTTATCAACATAAATTTGGCTATTCTTATCTTCTGTAAAACTTCCATTTCCTGGATTAAAATAAATCCCCATGTTGTTCCTCCTCCCTATGAACATTTATATTGGTAGTATATCATATTTTTAACTATTTGTTATGTTTTATCTCAGTCGAGAAGACTCCCACCTCTTTCAGGTGGTGAGTGACAGCAAATTTGTCTCAGTGGGAATCCAATCTCCAACTGAGATAAACGCTCCGCGAGGATGCACAGTGATTTTGTAAAGAATATGTCAGCTTACGCTGACCAGAATCACACGCCAAGTCTCGCGGCGGCTCGACTTGAATATAATTGTTCTTTGGCGCCAGATGAAGTCAGGATTTTGTGTGGGAAAAATAAGGGGTTCCCCCGAAAGTGAGTATCTTTCTGCAGAATTGCATTGAGATTTCTAAGGAAAAGAGAATTTAATTTTCCCGGAAAGCCCTAACTTTCTGGAGCTCCCTTCTCACCAAACTGTGGATTTAGAATAGTCAGAAAAAAGAAAAAATAATATATCCCAGATGCGGCTTGGGAGCGTGTTTAAGATGCGGACGAGCATCATAAACACAGCGACTACAGAGCAGATGGGATATATTATTTTTTCTTTTTTCGTCTATACCAAATCTACAAATCAATCACTGGTAGATAAAGATATGCTTCTTCTCCCTGATAGCATTCAAAACACATCCCCTGATGTGATATTTTATACTCTTTTTGCGTACAGAGCCATTCGGTAAAGACGTAACGCCAGCCATCCCGTACAGCATCCGCCATTTTTTCAGGAGTTTCCTGTGATTTAATTGTAAAAACTGCGTATCGTCCGGCAGGAATCTCCACCTTATGGAAACCTTCCGGAATTTCTGTAGAGTCAGTTAAAAAGCCAAAGAAATAGTGTAATTCACCGCTGATATGGTCGGGATGGGTCCATAGTCCAACTTCGCCATAATCATGGATTCCTTCTGGATAGGCAGGGTATTCTTTAAAATTAATGTGATTCCAGTAAGCACCGGATTTGCTGTAATCACTGTCATATTCGCCGGGAATCTCGTACCCAAGTGCTGTCTGTGACTGCAATGTTTTAATTTCAACGTGTAGCATAATAAGAACCTCACTTTCTTTATTTTGTTTTAAATATTCTCGTGCGCTAATACCATATTCTTTGCGAAATGCTTTAGAAAAACCGGAACTGGTTTCAAAGCCATTATCAAATCCGGCCTGTGTGATACTCATTCCAGATAAAATATCCTTTTTTGCTTTTTCCAAACGGAGAAGGCGTATGTATTTTCCCGGTGACATATCACAGCAGATTTTAAAAATGTGGCAGAAATGATAAAGAGAGTAACCATAGCGGGAAGCCAGAGATTCTGCTGTTAATGTGTCTTGAAGGTGATTTTCTATGTATGTGGTACAATCTTTTATTACTTCTAAAGAATTATTTTTATTCACGATCTCTCCTTTCCGCAGTTTCTATGAGTGCAGTCGGTGCGACTGCTCGACTTGAATATAAATATCATACACCAATACACAGGTTATGTTTTATAAATATTGTACCAGAGAAAAGAAAAAAGACTTTTCCAGAGTTGCGAAGTTTATTTGAAGAAGAGAGATTGTCCGTAGTGGGAGTTGTAAATTGACAGAATGTTAGTGGTGATTTACAATATAACTAAAAAACATTTGGATATTAAAAAAATAATATTCAAGTCGAGCAACTGCGAGACTTGGCGCGTGATTCTGGTCAGCATAAGCTGACATATTCTTTACAGAATCACTGCGCATCCTCGCGGAGCGTTTATCTCAGTCGGAGATTGGACTCCCACTGAGACAAATTTGCTGTCACTCACCACCTGAAGGAGGTGGGAGTCTTCTCGACTGAGATAAAATAACAGAGAAAATGAAAGAAAAAGAAATAGAAATAATAGAAGGATAGAGAAAATGAACACAGTGAATGAGACAAAAACATTTTCCTCACTTCCGGAGGAAGAATCAGCTTTATGGGAACGTATGAGAGACACTCTTTTGTGCCTTCAGACAGATAACAGCATTTCGGTAAAAGATCTGGCAAGCAGACTGGCATACTCTACGCAGGAATTCCTTTATCTGGCTGACATTTTCTTTGACAATTCTCTTGATGCAATCAGGGAACAGGTGCAGGGATTAAATATTGAAGAGGATTATACAAATCAAGTCCTTCCATTTGAACGGATTCCTGATAGTTCTATGATAGAATATAAAGTTGTGAGAAGAATGGCACAGACAGTAGAGGCAGATATGCTGCCTTTAGAAGGTGATGTTTTTCAAAACGGAATGGAATATATCGAGAAGGATGTAAAGGAAAAGTGGAAGGAGAGGGAGCGTGCCGGAGAGTATATGCAGTTTTGGTGGCATGATGATTCATACCATTTCTTTTATATGATCGGGCAGGAAGTTCCAAAAGATGCCGGAAGGGAAAGTGAAAAGAAGAGAATTGATATTGGGGCATCGGATTATGCAGTTTTTACGTTAAAAGAGCAATATTGGGATAAACAGGCACCGGATATGATAAAAATGTTGATAAAATATGCGTTATGTGACTGGATAAAGCAAAGTGAAATGCACTATGACAATCGGAAAATGTATTTTATTTCTTTTGAAAACGGACTGTACTCAGTATATCTTCCTCTTGAAAAAAGAATGCATTCGGATTATGTAATGAAAAATAAAAAAGAGGAGAAAAAGATTTATGGAGTTGACGAGTGGATTAGTTATATTGATGAGCATATTACGGAGAATTTAACAGCAAAAGGCCTTGCAAAGCTGTTTCATTATTCCGAGAAACATTTAAAAAATATTTTCCAGCTTTATTATGAAACGAGAATCACCGATTACATAAAACAGAGAAAGCTGTACTTTGCTGCAGAAGAATTAAAAGAAGGAAAGAATCCGGAAAAAGTATGTGCCAAATATCAATTTGCAAGTTATAGCGTTTTTTCTAATGCATTTCGCAAAGAATACGGCGTTGTTCCGGCAAAGTATTACCGAATGGAATTTCAGAATATTGCATGGATCAATTACATTGATGAGCATATTACAGAAGATATCACACCAGAGATGATGGCGGAACATTTTAACTATTCCAGAGACTATTTTCGCAAAGCCTTTCAGGATGATTTTGGAATGGGACTTAGTGCGTATATCAGTCAGAGGAAAATACAAAAAGCAGCCAGAGAATTACGTCAGGGTGTCAAGGTGGCCAGTTTAGCAAAAAAATATGGTTTTAAGTCGAGAAATGGATTTGATAAAGCCTTCCGCAAAGCCTTTTGTACCAGTCCTTCCAAATATGCTAAAGCAAACACAGAAGTTGTTGACTTAAATCAGTTTTACTCAGAATATAAAGATAAAATGAAAGTATCCTTTATGGACATTGATGATATCAAAATGATTGGCTGGACGATTATCCCAAATCGTGGACGGGAAGTAGATATACCGGCACAGGTAGCATTCTGGCTCGATGAGGATTCACCGTACTTCAAGAAAATGAACTCTGTAGCCGGAAGTGCGAATGGGAATGATAAGATTGCCATGTGGTATCATGACCCGGAATGTATCAATATTCAATATGTACTTGGACCGGTTGTAAACAACTTCACGAATGTGCCGGACGATGCTGTGAAAATAGAGATAGCCGCCGGACGATTTGCTGTATTTGAAACAGACCGCGAAAGCGATGTGGATAATCTCGCAGATACCATCCGTATGTTTTCCCGATGTGTTTTTTATGGCTGGATAAAAGAACACCGCGATATGGTCTCTTTACAGAACTTTACTTTTGAAAGATATATCAATAAAAAAGTATACATATATGTTCCGATAAGCGTAAAATAATGAAGATAAAACAAAAGTTGTGTTATCTATAATAAGCCAAAAAAGAAAAATGCCCCGTCAGATTATTTAGTCTGACGGGATTTTTTTCTGCAAAAAATGTCAAGCCTTTTTTAAAAAAATCTAAAAAAGGTTCCAAAATGACGAAAAGACATCCGTCTGGTTGGAATACTTTTTAGAAAAGCCATGTTATAATAAATGTACAAAAAAATACATTCTATTTTAAGAAAGTTGGTACAAACCACACAGGCTTACCCCTACTGTGAAAGCGGATGCCCTCACAAATTACCACTGGATCTTCCGGGAAGGTGTGAAAAGGCAGAAGAAGCTTAAGTCAGGATATTTAAAATAGAATTCTAATGAACAGGACTTTGGGTGGGAGTGCTGAGTACATTCATTCGATATGTTTAGAGAAAACTTTACAGAAGTCAAAAAGCAAGTCTCAGTTTATTTGTTTTTATCCAATTATTTCTATCCGAAAGTCCCACACATAAAATCCTGACACAGCGTTTGGAAATTATAAATATCTGTAATTTTCAAACGGGTAATATCAAAGGAGGTAAAACAACAATATACAGTTATTTCATATGCAGATAATAATGTGAGAGTAGTTGAGACCACAATAAAAAAAGGTTCAGTAGAGAAAGCATATAAGCAGATAAATCGTATAGAAGTTGTTTTAAATCAATATATTGCTAAAGGAGCTATCCGTTGGCAATGGGAGTCGCGACCCCTTAGTAACATGTAGACAAAACCAAAGAATGCTATCTAAATAGCGGAGTTTCTAAAGGAGGAAGATTTATGAAGACTTTAAAAAGAATGCTCGCAGTGATGCTCGCAGTAGTTATGATGATGGGACTTGGTGTAACATCAATGGCAAGGGAAAATGTTTATGATTCAAGTGTATCTGTAGTGTATGAAGTTCAGAAATATCCAGACTCAAGTAAGTATCAGCAGTCTAAGTTACCTACGGCTGCTGAATGGAAAAAAACTTATGTGTTTAATAAAGCAGAAAATAAGACAGCTAAAGATGCTATTGAAGAAACAGCTAAGCAGTTAAGTCCTGAAGCAGGAGCTGTAACAGGAATAAATAAAGATGGTGATACCTATATTGATAGTATCTTTACGCTTCCAACTATTAATAATTATGGAACAGATGAGAATGGAAAAAATACATGGGAAGGATATTACTGGAAGATTATTGTAACAGGTTTAGATGAAGAAGGAAATGAAGTTATTTTTGATTCTCCGGTATATGCTAATAAAATTCCGTTAGGTGTTGAGCATGAATTTACTAATGAATATGATACAACAACATTTCCAATTACATGTACTGTAACTAAGATTACAATGCAATATTGTTATGATTCTATGTCTTGGTAAGTAATAATTAAATGAGAAAAAACACTTAATTTAAAATAAAAATAAAGGGGTGTCGCAGTAATATTTTGATAATTGTAACTGTGACAGCCCCTTTTTAGAAAAGGAAAGAGCTATGGAGAAGATTGATAAAAGACAAAAATATTTTTTTATTCTAATAAGTGTATTGTTTTTCTTTGCATTTTGTAGTAAGCAAAATATTTATGCAGAAGAAGTAAATAGAAATAATATTTTACAGTTAGATACCGTAGAGGGGTATGATACAAGTAAGGGCATTGAAATAACAAAGCCATATGGAGATAATAGATTATATTTTATTCAATATAATTATGGAATAGGTGCAATAAAAGAGCTGGTATTTAAGGGAAAAGTATGTAATGAAAATGTTAAATTAACAGCAGATACGAATCTTACAGTTGGAGATATAGAGCAGGTTGTGGGAAATAAACCAACCGTCAATCAAAATGGGAATGAATACGAAATATCCTATAAAATGGGAGATAAAAAAACAGGAATTAATTCTTGTATTATAAGAGTAAATGCGGAATATGAAGGAAACGAATATGAATATATGTTTGCTTTTGTTGCAAAAACAACAGCAAAAAATAATATTTTATTAAAAGATTATACTAATAACTATGTTTTAGATAATGGACAGATTGTTCAGAATGAGTCTAAAACAGTACAGGTAGTAAAAGTCGGAGCGGATACTAAAGAGGTTTCTGTCGAATGTTTAAGAGAAAGTTCCAAAGCATCAGGAGTGTTAAGCAATGAAAAAAGTGTATTAATGGGCTGGCTTAGTGATGGTTTGACTTATGTAAGAGTGAATGGAGGAAAATATACTAGAGTAAATGCATCAGGTGACAGATTAGGAGAAAATTGGTCTCAGAATATTCCATTAAAAGCTGGGTTAAACATTGTAGATGTTTCTGTAGAAAGAGCGAACTCAGGATATATTAGAAATACAGCAGGATTAGATGCAAATTTAATTAAAGAAGGTTTGACTTTATCAGGAAAAGAATTTAATACTAAATATTTAAATTATTCATATATTATTTATCGAGATGGTGGAGAAACAGGGAATCCATCAATAAATTCAGAGACTTCTTTAAAATATGTGGAAGTAACGCAATTAGGAGATTCTCGGATTGCTATGGCTTCATATCCAGTTAAACAAGAAAACGATGAATATACGATTGCATTGCCATTACAGCTTCCAAAATCAGGAACTACAGTTTATAATAAGATTATTCTTGGTTTAATTCCTACAGATGGCGGCGCAACAGTTGAAATTTTAGATGATGATGCTACTAATTATACAGCATGCGGTGATTGGATTGGTATGTATCATGCAGCTAAGGTTACAAATGCGGACGGTTCAGTAAAAGATTCTATTAAAGTTAGAGTCACAGCATCTGATGGAACCAAAAAAGATTATAAGATGCATCTTCTTCAAACATCTAGTGATGCTTCTGTTAATAAGATTACTTTTAAAAATGCATCATTAAAAACCTGTAATGGAAAAGAAGAAGCGGGAGAAGATACTTCATTTACATCGGATAAGAAAATTTATCAGTATATTCCAAGTGGCAATGTAAGCATGAACATAGTTTCTGCAGAAGGTACTAAAGTTTATGTGAATGATAAACTTGTTACACCAGATGCAGAGGGCAATTATTCAATGGATACCACAGAGATGGTTAATATTGTGAAAGTAGTTGCGGCAGATGGAATTACTAATAATAAATATTATTTTATTAAAGAAAATGAAGATGGTACAGTTCCACTTTTTGCGAAGAGCGAAACAGAGATATCCAAAGCAAAAGAAATGCTTACTGCATGGAACGATAAACGTACTGTAGATGAGAAGAAAAACCTTGTACATAGAGGCTATTGGGAAGTGTATATGTCAAGAGCAACCAATTCGGATATGAGAGGCGCTACAGTATATGATATAAGTACACATTCCTTTACTCAGGGTACAGATTGGGGAGCTTGTATTTTAGAGCTTGTTATGGCAGGAGAGAATCCATATAATTACAAAGGAGTAAATTATGTGGAAGGACTTAAAAAATGTAAAGATGCGAATGGAAATTATGGTCCATTTGCAAGCAATTGTTGGGCATTAATGGCATTTAAAGCTTGTGGAGAGCCGATTGAGGATTCTTTACTTAAAAGTGTTCTTCAAAGTGCGAAGGCTAATAGTCAGGGTGATGATATTAGAGCATGGTGTGTTTCGGCTGTATCAGATGAAATTCCGTTTGAAGAATTTTTACCTATTGCGCTCTCATTGAAAGAAACACAGACAGAAAATGGAGTTTGGGGTAATGCCTATACAAATGGATGCTACGCAACAGCGATTGCTTCAACAGGAGTTAATCTGGAATATTATAGTACAGATAAAGGTAGCTTCCTTGATCAATTTAAAAAATTATATATGGACAGTAACGGAATGTTCCAATTTAATGGAAGCACTACATATAATGACCGTTATTGTAAGGATGCAATCATAGGTCTTGGAGATATAGTAAATCAGAGAAGTGTCTGGGCATCTTATAGATTAACGCAGGAAAAATTAAAAGCTTTAATTGCAAACGCAGAAAGGCTTGATACTTCTAATGCAACAGCAGAGGAAAAGGAAGAATTAAATAAAGCAATTAATGCAGCAAAAGAAGTACAGGATAAGGAAAGTGGTTTTGGAAACGAGTATTTTGTTCTTTATAAAGCAATGGCAAATGTTAGTGAAGAATATAATGAGCATCTTAAATTCTGTGATTCTTATGATACAGGAAAAGCAATTGATGAAGTTAATGAGGAAATTAATAATTTAGGTGATAAAGTTGCTTTAAAGGATGCGGATAAGATTTTTGATTTAAAGAAAAAATATGAATCTATTAAAGAAGAATATCGTTTTTATGTTACAGATGCCGATAAACTTGTAAAAGCATCGGAAGAGATTAAAAAATTACAGGTAGATGATATTTGTGACAGAATTAATAATCTCAAGAAAGAGATAACTATTAAGGATAAAAAAGAGATAGAAAGTATAAGAAAAGCATATAATTCTTTGGATGAAGAACAAAAGAAACTTGTAAAAAACATAGATGTTTTAGCAAATGCAGAAAAGGCAATTAAAGAATTAGAAAATAGCAATGAAGATGTACAGCCTGTTCCTGATAAAAATATTAATGTAAACAAATTGGAAGTTAAATTTAAATCAACTACCAAACAAATAAAATTAACATGGAATGCTATTTCTAAAGCAAATGGATATCAGGTATCCCTGTATAATACAAAGACAAAAAAATATAAAGTAATAGCAAATGTTTCAAAAGGTAAAACATCATACACGATAAAATCTTTTAGAAATAAGAAACTTTCCAGTGCAACAAAGTATCGTGTTATGGTGAAAGCATACGTTGTTCAATCTAAGAAGAAAGTTACTATAAAATCAGAAAAAATTATTGCTTCAACTGCGCCAGAAAAAGTTGTTTTGCGTAAAACAACCACAGTTGCAGGAAAGAGGGTAAGACTACGCTGGAATAAGATAAAAGGAAGTAATGGTTATCAAATTTGGGTGAAATCATCTCCAAAAGGGAAATATATACTTGAGAAAAAAATAAATGGAGTAAATAAGATAAGTTTCACTACAAAGAAGCTGAAAAATGGTAAATATTTCTTTAAAATTAGAGCGTATAAAACCATAAAAAATGTAAAAGTTTATGGAAAATACTCTAAGCCTAAAGTTATTAGAATAAAGTAAGGAGATGACTATTTGAATAAAAAAAAGATAACAATACTATGGTCAGTAATATTTTTCTTTGGAATATTCCTTTTTGCTGATAAGAATGTAATGGCATCCGATGGAGGAACAATCTACGTATCAGTGGAAAGATTTACTGTAGGACAGGGATATTTAATAGAGCCAGAGGTAGTACATTTTAAAAAAGGTGATTATTATTCTGATATTATATGTAAGTTGTTAAAGGAAAAGGGATATACTTATAGTGCAACGATACATTCAATGTATGGTTTTTATCTTGAAGGGATAGATAATGCAGATACAGGAATATTAAATATTCCACAATGTATTCAGAATATGTCTGGAAATCCACCGACAAATGTAAATCATAAGGATAATCCGAACGCAGACACGAAAGGTCTATATCAATTTTCCTATTCTGAACAGGCTGGATGGTATTATTTTATAAACGGAAAAAATCCAGGAATCGGGATGGGAAATACAAAAGTGCAGGATGGAGATGTTGTGAGATATCAATTCACACTTTATGGATTAGGTGGAGATTTAGGGGATACAACATGTCCTAATGCTTTACAACTTCCTAATAAGGATAATATTACCAAAAATCTGGCACTTATGAGACAGGCATTAAATGAAAAGAAAGATGCAGATGGAGAAAGGATATATCAAAAAGCGGTAAAAATTGTCTCTGATTTAGACAGTACACAAGAAAGCTTCTCACAGGCTGAAAGTTTGGTGTCAAATTGGGTCGATGATTATAACGCTGAGAAAACCCAGGATGAGGCAAAGAAAAAGGCAGAAGAAGCGAAAAAGAAAGCAGCCGAAGAAGCCGCGAAAAAGAAAGCTCAGCAGGAAGCTCTGAAAAAGAAATACACCCCATCTAAAACATCTATAAAATCCATTAAGAAGCTGAAAAAGAATCAGGCGAAGCTTACATGGAAGAAAGTAAAAAATGCAACTGGCTACGAAGTATACCAGTCCATGAAGAAAAACAGCGGCTATAAGAAAGTGAAGACAATTACCAAGAATAAGACAGTGACTTATAAAGTTGGAAAGCTAAAGAAAAAGAAAACTTATTACTTCAAGATCCGTACTTATCGTAAAGCAGGAGGAACAACTTATTACGGTAATTACTCAAATGTAAAGAAAATGAAGGTGAAATAATTGCAGGACAATTTTACCCGCTTAATTTCCTAAAATGAAGCAAATACACCCGTCTGGTTGGCATATTTTTTTAAAAGTCTATGTTATAATATGTACATGGCTTGCTTCTCAGGCTCACTTAGGGAACGCTCCTTATTTTCATTCTGAATTGCCAGCCATTTGATTTTAGAATGAAAACAAATATCTGGGCTGGAGAATGTAACAGTTTTATAAAAGTATTTGGCCTGTGCACCTAATGCATGGGCCTTTCTTTTCTACGGAAAACTCTCAATTTCTCTTGGATATTTTGTAAAATGAGTGAAGGAGAGGGTAGAATGAACAAGATGTATCAAAGGTTAAAAAGAAAATGTATATCGCTTGTACTTTTTGCTCTGCTTGTGGCATTTATAGTTCCATACTATGCATATGCGGCAGATAATGGGGCAGAACCGGCCGCGGCAGCTTCTGCTGCAGAGAGTACAGGCGATTTTTCTATGTCAGAAAGTGAGACGTCAGAAAGTGAGACATCAGAAAGGGAGGAGACGGAGTCTTCGGAAGAGGAGGAGCAGCAGACCAGGGAAGATGCAGATGCATCAGCAAGTACAGAGGCAGATGTACAGGAAAGTACACAAGAGCAGACATTAACAAAAAAAGAGAGAAAGATTGTCCGTAAGAATTTGCAGCTTGGAAGAAGTTATGGTTTTTATGCTTGGGGTGCAGAGGAAGATGCGGCACAGGGACAGTCTGATGAATCAGGAGTGGCAGTGCAGACGGAAGCAGAGGCGGAAGTCTTAAGCCCGGATATTGATACGGTTTTATCTAAGGTAAGAAGCTATATCTTAAGTAAAGATACGAAGCCGGATTACAGTAGCATATGGAATGTTATTGGTTTAAAAAGGAGTGGGCTGTATGTGCCGGAATCTTATATAAATCTTTTTTACAGCAATGTGATCGCATACTGTGAGAGCAAGGACTGGCAGATTACAAGAGCAAAGTATTCGGATTATTCAAAGCTTATTCTTGCATTAACAGCGATTGGTGTTGATGCAAGAGATGTGATGGGACATAATCTGTTAGCGTATCTGTCAGATTATGAGAATGTAAGCAGACAGGGGAATAACGGCACGATTTGGGCTTTGATCGCATTAAAGAGTAATCCGGCATATGAGATTCCAAAAGACCCTTCTGCAGTGCAGCAAAACTCAGAGGAGTTACTTGTTAAGAAGGTTGTAGGGATGCAGTGTCAGGATGGTGGCTGGACGATGATGGGGCCAACCGGAGATTCTGATATGACGGGAATGGCGATGCAGGCACTGGCTTCTTATTATAATAAAGATGGATATGAGGATGTTACAGCGGCAATTAACAAGGGTCTTGCGTGGATAGAAAAGAATCAGCTTTCCAGTGGTGGTTTTGGTACGATGAATACAGAAACTTCGGAAAGTGTGGCACAGATTATCACAGCTCTTTGTGGCGTGGGAATAGATTGTGGGGAAGATGCCCGTTTTATTAAGAATGGGAAATGGCCGATGACAGGATTATTCCAGTATTATATGCCAGAAGGGGAATCAGAAGGGGGATTTATGCATGTAGCTGCTGATGCCGGGAATAATGGTGGCGGTGCCGGTGGCATTATCGATGGAATGGCAACGGAACAGGGATTGTATGCAACAGTTGCTTACCGTAGATTTTTGGATGGAGAGACATTTCTTTATGATATGAGTGATGTGGCTATTTCGGCAGGAACGAAGCCGGTAGTCAGTCCGACGATTGATACGGGGAGTAATAGTGGAGGGAATTCTTCTTCAACGACAGCAAAAAAGACAGAAACAAAACCGGCAGCTTCTAAAGTAAAGGTAATAAAAGTGGGGTTAAATTATAGTACGATTTATCTTACAAAAGGAAAGAGCAAGACGTTAAAAGCGACGGTTTCTCCGTCAAATGCCACGAAGAAGTCAGTGAAATGGTCTTCTTCTAATAAAAAGATTGCAACGGTAAATGCAAAGGGAAAGGTGACAGGAAAGAAAGCAGGGACTGTGACGATTACTGTAAAGGCGACGGATGGAAGCGGAAAGAAGGCAGTCTGCAAGGTTGTCGTAACAGCTCCGGAAACAACAGATAAAAAGACTACAATAGCATCAACGGCGGCAACAAGCCAGACAAGGCAGATCACGACACCGGCAGCTTCAAGTACAGGAAGTTCCCGTACTTCTGTTCCTGCCACATCGGGAACGACGAAGAAGCTTTCTTCAGGAAGCAGTGAAACTACTACCGCAAAGAAAAAGAATACTGCAGCGGAGGCAACAACGGGTGGCTGGAGTTTTAGTGGAGATAATTATGTGCCGGAAACGAATAGTGCAGAAAGCGAGACGGATACAGCGCAGGAAGATACAGGGGTGTCTGATGAGGGAGATCGTTCTAAAGCAGATGGAATCCGTTCGGTGGCATTACCTGTAGCCGGAGGTGCTGCGGGACTTGTGGCAGTGGAAGCGTTGGGATTTGTTTTATATAAAAAGCGTCGTGGTATTGCAGGATTATTAAAGAAAGTGATGAAAGGTGGAAAAGCAGAGTAGAGACTTTTGCAGAGTACAGAAAAAGAAAAAGGAAGGTGTTACTATGAAAAGAAAAAGAGGACTGGTACATGTTATTCTGGCATTACTTATGAGTATGCTGCTGATTGTTTCAACGGGCTGTGGAAAGTCCGGGAGTGGAGACAGTTCTTCTGATAAAAAGACGGATAAGACAGAGACACTTGCAGATGTGAATACCATTCCGGAAGATGGGGTTATTACAAAGGAACAGTTTAAGACGGTTGCCGGAGAAAATAAAAAGGTACAGTTTAAGGGGACAACAGATGATGGAATTACATATATCTGGACGTATGACTGTTCAAAGATTCAGAATCCGGCAGATCAGAATTTAAAGATTGATTTTTCAGAGAAAGATCTTGATGATTTAAAGAAGCAGGCAAACAATGCCAATGATGCATTGAAGATGACGATGTATGGGAAAGGGCTGATCTGTGTACCAGATTTAGAGGTACAGCTTCCGGAAGCGTGGCAGTCCAATTCTGCATATCTTGTAAAAGAGCAGTCTGGAAAGCTTGCAAGGATGAGCGATGTTGTGGTAACAGCACAGGTGAAGGAAGAGAATGCAAAGAAACAGGATAAAAAGACGCAGGATACAGAGACAGAAGAGGAAGATTCTTCGGACAAAACCGCAGAAAGTACAACACAGGCAAAGAAAGATACGAAGCCAAAAGAAGGAACGACCTCTTTAAAAATGAGTGTTACTTCACTGGATGGAGATTGTTATATTATTGGAGGAATTACGGAGCAGCAGAATAAAGGTGCGGCATCGGCGAATAAGGCGGAAAACGGAACAACGAACAGTGAATCGGAAGGAAGTGATGAATCGGAGAATTCAGGAGAGAATTCCTATAATGAAGAAGGCAGTTCAGGAAGTGGAGATGTTTCTGATGGAGGCGCTTCTTCCTCTGGTTCTTCAGGTAAGCAGGATGTTGCAAACGATGAAGAAGTTTCAGGTTCTTCCCATACGTGTACGATTTCAATCAGCTGCGCGACGATTCTTAATAACATGAGTGATTTAAAAAGTGGCAAGGAAGAATTTGTTCCTTCTGATGGATGGATTCTGGCGGCTTCCGAGGTAGAATTTACGGAAGGAGAGTCTGTACATGACGTATTACAGCGTGTATGTAAGGATGCAGGAATCCAGATGGAGTCTTCTTTTACACCGGCTTATAATTCAGCTTATGTGGAAGGAATTAATAATCTGTATGAATTCGACTGCGGACAGCTTTCCGGATGGATGTATAACGTGAATGGCTGGTTTCCTAACTACGGATGCAGTAAGTATACGGTACAGGACGGCGATGTGATCAACTGGGTTTATACATGTAATCTTGGTAAAGATGTTGGAGATAATTCGATGTATTAAGGATGTATGAAATAAAGATTTGATATAATAAAGATTTAATATAATAGAAATTTGATGTAATGGAGATTTGATTTAGATGAAAGATACATTTTCTACATATCATCCTGTTTTAAATATGCTGTATTTTTGTGGGACGATCGGGGTGACGATGTTTGTCGTTCACCCTGTGATTCTGGCAATTTCATTTATATGCGCCGTTGCGTATTCCGTTGTTTTAAAAGGATGGAAAAAGACGGTAAAGTTTAATCTGCTCTTCTCATTACCGATGATGATTATTGTTGCCCTGATCAATCCGATGTTTAATCATTATGGAGTAACGATTATAGGATATCTTCATAATGGAAATCCGTTTACATTAGAAAGTTGTGTGTACGGTCTTGTGATGGCAGTGATGCTGGTATGTACTCTTGTATGGTTTTCCTGCTACACAGTTGTTATGACATCAGATAAGTTTATTTATCTTTTTGGAAGGATCATCCCGGCGCTTTCTTTAGTACTTTCCATGTGCCTTCGCTTTGTACCGAAGTTTATCAAAGAAGCATCTGTTATTTCTGATGGGCAAAAGTGTGTCGGACGAAGTGTAGAGAATGGGAGCCTTATTAAGAGAGCAAAGCATGGGATTACGATTTTTTCGATTCTGGTTACCTGGTCTTTGGAGAATGCGATTGAAACATCGGATTCAATGAAGTGCCGGGGATATGGAGAGAAGGGCAGAACCGCCTTTTCCTTATATCATTTCGATAAAAGGGATTTTTTGTGCCTTATTTTTATGATCATTACATTCGGAGCAGCGATGTGGGGCTTTTCAAAGGGGTATGCATTTTGTTCTTATAATCCTCGGATCGTTGTAAAGGGAGTACCCTTTACAGCAGGCAGCCTGATTGTCTTTGCCGCTTTTTTATTGTTTAGTATCATGCCAGCAGCGATGGAGATTTTAGACCGAAGGATGTGGAAGGCGAGAAGAGGACAGGTAGAAAGTGCAGCACCGGCTGGGTACCGTTTGTGGGAAGTTGAATAGCCGTATATACAGGAGATAAAAAGCAAGTTTGGAGGTGCAGGGTGACAGCGAATGGTTTGTCAGAAAAGAAAAATAGTATATTAGAAATCAATGATTTGTGTTTTGCTTATCCAGAAGAAAAAAAGAGGGCGCTAAATCATGTTTCTTTGCATGTGGAGGACGGGGAATTCCTTGTTCTTTGCGGAAAGAGTGGATGTGGAAAGAGTACACTTCTGACACATTTAAAGACTCCCCTAACGCCGCATGGAAAGCGAAAAGGAGAGATTTTTTTTCAGGGAGTACCAATCGGGGAGATGAGTAACCGGGAGCAGAGTCAGAGGATTGGCTATGTATTACAGAATCCGGATAATCAGATCGTGACAGATAAAGTGTGGCATGAGCTGGCATTTGGTTTGGAAAGCCTTGGATACAGTAACGCAGATATCCGTATCCGGGTAGCGGAAATGGCAAGTTATTTTGGGATTCAGGACTGGTTTTATAAAAATGTATCGGAACTTTCTGGAGGACAGAAACAGCTTTTGAATCTGGCATCTATCATGGCCATGCATCCGGATATGCTGATTCTTGATGAGCCGACCTCTCAGCTTGATCCGATTGCAGCTTCTGATTTTTTGGAAACAGTAAAGAAGATTAATCGTGATCTTGGAACGACAATTATTCTTACGGAACATCGTTTAGAGGAAGTATTTCCTTCTGCTGACAGGGTAGTGGTCATGGATGAAGGGCAGATTTTATGTGTTGGCACACCGTCGGAAATCGGAGAAGAATTAAAGAAGCGCAATCATGAGATGTTTTTAGCTATGCCGGTACCGATGCAGGTTTATGCCAAAGTAGAGTCAGAGCAGCCCTGCCCGATTACTGTTCGTGACGGGCGAAAGTGGCTGGACATAGTTTGTAAGAAAAAAGGCATTTCACCAGCAAATGCATCTTCTTCATATAGAAAAGAGAGTGATTCCCAAAAAGGAAAATCTTCTTTTTCTAAGATTACAGAAAAGTTTAAAGAGAAAAAAGAAGATATCATCTTAGCGTGTGATGATCTGTGGTTCCGCTATGATAAAGAACTGCCGGATGTCGTAAAGGGACTAAGCTTTTCCTTAAAGAGAGGAGAATTCTTTGCGTTGCTTGGAGGAAATGGAACCGGGAAGTCAACAACACTTTCACTTTTGAGCCGTTTGAGAAAGCCATATCGTGGAAAAGTACTTTTAGAAGGTAAGGATATCCGTCGTTACAACGATAAAGAACTGTTCCGCAATTTCCTTGGAGTACTGCCGCAAAACCCACAGTCTCTTTTTGTAAAGAAAAGTGTGGAATTAGAACTGTTTGAAATGGTAGGCGGTGTAAAAGAGAAAAAGGATGAAGAATATCAGCTTGCCATGGATAAAAAGGATGCGGTGGAAGGAATCATTAAGGTAACACATTTGGAAGAATTACTGCATCGTCATCCGTATGACTTAAGCGGGGGAGAGCAGCAGAGGCTTGCCCTGGCTAAGATTTTGTTATTGCGGCCAAAGCTTTTGTTAATGGATGAACCGACCAAAGGACTTGACAGCTATTTTAAAAAAGAATTTGCCGGAATACTGGCATTACTCAAAGAGCAGGGCGTAACTGTTTTTATGATTTCTCATGATATTGAGTTCTGCGCTTCTTATGCAGACCGATGTGGTTTATTTTTTGATGGAAATATTGTGGCATGTGGAACTCCGGGAGAATTCTTTGCCGGAAATAATTTTTATACAACAGCGGCAAACCGAATGGCTAGAAGGTATTTTCCCATGGCGGTTACCGAGGAGGACGTTGTGGAATGTCTTAAAAAAGGAGTGTGAACAATGGCAGACTGGAAATCAAGTCAGGAGTTCCTGAAAGAATTTTACGCTTCTCCGATTGTGAATGAAGATACGATTCCTGCAAAGATAAAGCGTATCTTTTTACCAAAAAGCAGGAAAGTTTCTGCTTTAAAAGAATTAGCAGGAGATTTGTCAGGAGAAGGCAGGGCGGGAGATGTCATTTTAGATAATGATATGTTTGAGATGGATACCGAAATCTGGAAAAAGCAGGAAAAACGCAGGCTTTCTGTTCGTACCAGAGTAAGTCTCTTTCTCTTGCTTGTAGCGATTCCCCTCACAATTGCTGTCGGATTTTATGTTATGGATGTTGCCGCCGTTGGCACAATATTTGAAAAGATTTTTGGTCCAAGAAAGTATTATTTTATTAGCCTGGTAATCATTATATACTCGTTATTACCGTTTTTTATGGTATTTGAGGGACGAAAACCTCAGGTGAGAGAGCTAGTTGTTCTTGCAACAATGGTCGCACTGGCAACCGCCGGCCGGGCAGCATTTTTTATGATACCGAGCTTTAAGCCGATTATAGCAATCGTGATCATCAGTGCAATCGCATTTGGTGGCGAAGCAGGATTCTTAGTTGGTGCCATGACGATGGTAGTCAGCAACTTCTTATTTGGGCAGGGACCATGGACCCCATGGCAGATGTTTGCGATGGGTTTTATCGGATTTTTGTCAGGAATCCTTTATCGGATAGGACTGCTTCCGACCAAACGGTTCAGCCTTTGTATATATGGATTCCTTGTGACGGTGTTCATTTATGGAGGAATCATGAATCCAGCGGCTCTCTTTATGAGTGTGTATGATTTTACATGGGAAGGACTGCTTGCAATCTATATTTCAGGTATTCCGGTAGATCTTGTTCATGCCAGTTCTACATTTATTTTTCTGTGGATTGGAGCAAAGCCATTGTTGGAAAAGCTGCAGCGGATAAAAATAAAATATGATCTGATGAGATGAATAGCTGGGGCATTTTTGAATTTCAGAAAGATTGCCAGAATGCAGGGGTATTTTTGAAATAAGTATAGATGATAAGTATAGATAAAATGTATTCTTAGAAAGATTCTGAGAGTATACGAGATTGAAGGGGGAAACTATGCAAAAAATACCAGAATGTCGTTCCATGAATTTTTCAATTTATGAAGGGATGCTAAATCGTTATAAAGATAGTGAAGATATCAGAAAGTCTTATGAGTCACGAGGATTAAATGGACTGGAAGTGATTCGGGCAGGCGAGCCAGATGAAGGAAAGATTCTGCCGGATATGGTGAACGGGGTACATCTGTATTTTCATATTTTCTGGATGGACTGGTGGAAAGGGAATTATGAACGCCTAGATCAGGAATTTGATTCAAGAGAGCAGTGGCTGGAATACTTTGGAGGAATGAGCAGGGAATCTTATCTGAACAGTTTGCGGGACGATCTTGCCTATGCAGAACAAGTTGGAGCAAAGTATGTAGTTTTCCATGTTTCAGAAGTGACACTTCGGGAGAGCTATATTTATAAATACCGCTATACAGATAAAGAAGTGATTGATGCAAGCTTAGAGGTCATCAATCCCCTCCTTGATGAAAAAGAATATCCATTCGACTTTCTTGTAGAGAATCTCTGGTGGAGCGGTCTTACCTTGAAAAATGTCCGCCTCACCCGCCGGCTTATAGAAGGAATGCATACACAAAAAAAGGGAATCATGCTCGATACCGGGCATTATATGAATACAACAACACAGCTAAAGACTCCGGAAGATGCCGTAGCATATCTGAATAAAATGATAGACAAATACGAAAAAGCACAGATGCTCCACTGGTTTAAAGGAATGCACCTGCAGCTGTCACTTGGAGGGGATTATGTAAGAAAACAGCGAAAAGAATGGAGAGAACATCCGATAGACTTTGATAAGATTCCATTTTATGAACTATTTCGCCTTGCATATGACCATGCCTGTCATATTGATCTGCATCAGCCTTTTATCGGAGAAGGTGTCCGGGAATTTGTAGAGCGCGTAGCACCAAAGTATGTCACACTGGAATATCAGCAAAACAGCCGGGAAGAATATGAACAATTCGTAGAAGCCCAAAGCAAAATTTTGAAATGGATTACGATTCATTAGGGGAAAACAGACGAAAAAAGGAACCATGCCATATCCCATCTGCTCTGTAGTCGCTGTGTTTAAGATGCTCATCCGCATCTTAAACCCGCTCCGAAGCCGCATCTGGGATATGGCATGGTTCCTTTTTTCTGTGTTTTGGCTCCAGAAGGGATGAATGTAATCGCCTTTGGGGAGGGAAGGGGGAGAAGTCAGGAAACTCCTGCTTGCTCGAAAGGTATATCAGATGTGAGATGACTCCCACCTCTCGTAGCAAGAATGCCGGGGCATTCTTGAATGTTCAGAAGATTATTTTCTTTTATAATGATAAATTTATCATGTACAGTGATAGCATGCGGTATCATCTTATCATTAGTGAAACTTGAAAAAAGGTTCAGAATAGTGGAGATGAAATCAGAATAAGTCACAATCTTCTGACCGCTCCCCCCTTTCCTTCCCAAAGACTATTGAATTTCTTCCTTCTGGAGCAAGCAAGCAGAAAATAAAAAGAATAGACCATAGGAAATGTAATGTGAGAGCAAGTAAAAATGCCGAACAGGCATTTTCTACGCAGTGATATCTTTACATTTCCTATGGTCTATTCTTTTTATTTTCGTCTGTCTCCTTCTAAATGAATGAAATAGTAAATCGGAAGGCTTTGACCTCTATTGCTATTTTCTTATGCGGAATAGTTCTTTGATTAAAAATCATAGCCTTCTGGGCAATCCCCCATTCTCACCAACTGTGGATTTAGTATAGTCAGAAAAAAGAAATACTGGCATATCCCAGATGCGGCTTCGGAGCGTGTTTAAGATGCGAACGAGCATTTTAAACACAGCGACTATAGAGCAGATGGGATATGCCAGTATTTCTTTTTTCGTCTATACGAAATCTACAAAATTAGTAGTTATAATAATTCGGAATACCCATGTCCGTTTACAAGCGCATCGATTTTTTGTCCATTATTGCAATATGGGCAGTCATGTTTGCTATATGTGTGATAGGAAGGAATATCATTCGTAGTAAACAATGCATTTACAGGAAGGTTGCCGTATTCAGAGATGGCACTGAAAATCGCAGAGATTCCCTGCAGTTTACCGCCATAATATTCAATACATTCCCAGCTTCGGTTGATTGTGATACCGGTTGTGATGGAGGCCATTAAAATGATAATATTTCTGTCTTTGATCATTGGCTGGATATTTTTGCGGAAGAACATCTGTCCATCCGTATCAATTTCAGGAGTAACGATATAGATAGACTTATGCTGGTTATAGGAGAAGAATCCACTCTCTGTCAGCTTTTCTGCAAGGAAGGCTCCGATTACTTCTGTTCCGTCAAGACATACGATCGTATCGACGACAGTGTTATGTTTGTAAAGTGGAACTAAAGCTTTTGCTGCTTCTTCTGCGTTAGACTGACGTATTTTTAACGTTGTCATATCTAAGAAGTAGTTAACGTGGGAGTGTTTTGTTGCAAAATGTCCCGGATAGGCAGAGATGTGCAGGTTACAGGTTTTTGAACGAAATTCAATTTTACGGTTTTCCATGGAATATCCCCCTTTACATGTAATAGAAAAACTTTGTTTTGTATATTATACCTGTTTATGATGAAAAAATAAAGAACTGATTGTGCAAAATCACAGGTTTTTCTTGCGGTTTATAATTTTTTTTCTGATTTTTTTTAGAAAAATACTTCGTGGTAGCATATACAGTTGCATAAAACGAAAGGAAGCATTATTGGTTTATGAAAAAAGTTTGACAAAAATAGTTCAAAATTGATTTTGGATACTAAATCTTTGATTTAATATGGTGTATAAAATCTTGATGTTCGTTTGTTTGAAAAGATTGAATTACAAATGGAATTATATAGAAAGACGGAAGTATGTTTTGATACTGAAACTATTTTGTGTAAAATGACGAAAAAAGTGGACGGGGTAGGATGGTAATGAGATGTTAATTAATGTTAACAAAATAACAATATAAAAATAGATAAAAACAGTAATTATGGATTTTTTTACAGTTAAAGAGAAGAGAATGAAAGTTTGTTTGAAAAAAATATAAGAATAGGAAAGAAAATCGAAAGAATTGTTAAAAAAATTGCAACTAGGCATAATCTTTAGTTTGTTTAGTAGATGGTGTGAAATAAAATAAATGTTAAATAACTAACAGAAAATAGTTGCTATTATGATAATAATTTGTTATTATTACATAGAATGAAAGAGTAACAACGTATACAATATAGTATTTTTTATGGAGGAAAGAATATGGGTAATTCAAAGATGAATGCCAGAGAGCGTATTGACTATCTGTTTGATGACCACAGTTTTGTGGAAGTTGGCGGATATGTTTCTGCTCGTAATACCGATTATAATCTCGGTGCGAACAAGGTGGAAGGTGATGGTGTTATCACTGGCTATGGAGTAATTAATGACCGTATGGTTTATGTTTACAGTCAGGATGTTTCTGCACTGGGCGGTTCTGTCGGTGAGATGCATGCGAAGAAGATTTCTTCCCTTTATGATTTGGCGATGAAGACAGGGGCACCGATTATTGGAATGCTTGACTGTGCAGGACTTCGGTTACAGGAAGCGACAGATGCACTTCATGCTTTCGGAACTATTTTTAATAAACAGGCACAGGCATCCGGAATGATTCCACAGATTTCTGCAGTATTTGGAATGTGTGGAGGAGGAAGTGCCGTAATGTCCGCTATGTCTGATTTTACATTGATGGAGAAGGAGAACGGCAGTCTCTTTATCAACAGTCCGAATGCATTAGCAGGGAATGAAGAATCCCGTCAGAATACAGCGGGAGCGCAGTTCCAGTCTGAGCAGGCTGGCAATGTAGATTTTGTCTGTGAAACAGAGGAAGATCTTCTTGAACAGCTTCGAATTCTTGTTGATGTACTTCCTTCTGATTATGAAGCGGAAGATGCATACTTTGATAACGATGATGATTTAAACAGAATTATTCCTGAGTTGAATGATGCAGCTTATGATGCGGCTGCTATTTTAAAGTCTGTTTCTGATAGCGGTATGTATATAGAGACAAAGGCAATGTATGCAAAAGAGATGGTAACCGCATTTATCCGTTTGAACGGCGAGACGGTAGGTGCCGTTGCAAACCAGCCGGTAGACGGAGAGGCTGTTTTAACAAGGAATGGTCTTGAAAAAGCAGAAAGATTTATTAAGTTCTGTGATGCATTTGCGATTCCACTTCTTACAGTGACGAATGTGACAGGGCTTCGTGCCAACGCACATGAGGAGAGAAAGCAGGCACTCGCATTAGCGAAGTTTACGACAACACTTGCACAGGTTAGTGTACCTCGTGTTAATCTCATTGCAGGTGCGGCTTATGGAACTGCTGCGGAAGTAATGAATTCCAAAGCTATCGGTGCTGACTTTGTTCTGGCATGGCCACAGGCATCTGTAGGAATGATGGATGCAGAACAGGCAGTCCGTATCATGTATGCAGAGGAAATTGATGCAGATGATGATAAGATGGCACTGATTGCAGAGAAAACTGCGGAATATGCAGAGGGACAGAGCAGTGCATTAGCAGCTGCAAAGAGAGGATATATAGATGACATCATCGAGCCGGACGCAACAAGAAAGCGTCTGATTGCTGCTTATGAAATGCTTTACGGAAAGAAAGTAACTCCAGTGACAAAGAAGCATACGGCAGTATAGTGAGGTGAGAGTATGAACGTATTTGAACAAGCCTTATTAAATACTTTGATGGGTATGGGAACTGTATTTGCAGTACTGATTTTCATTTCTTTACTGATTTCTCTTTTTGTATATATCCCATCCATTGAAAGAGCGTTGAAGAACCGTTCTTCCAGGAAAGAGAAAAGGGCTGTGCAGGAGGAAAGACCAGCTCCAAAGCGTCCGATTATTGAAGAAGCAGCAGAAGAAGAGGAACTTGTAGATGACGGTGAACTTGTCGCAGTGATTACCGCAGCCATTATGGCAGCAAGTAGTGGTACAGCGGTAAGTGCAGATAAGCTGGTTGTCCGTTCAATCAAGAGAGTGAAGAGAAGATAGCAAAAATGTATTCTTGGAATCTTTTTATAAAGCCTTAAAAAGTTTTAAAAAGTCAGATATAGAAAGATTTTAAAAGTACATAAAATCATTCAGGAGGATTTACAATGAAAAATTATAGAATTACAGTTAATGGTGTTGCTTATGATGTAGCAGTAGAAGAATTAGGTGCAGGAGAAGCAAGTGCAGCGCCGGCAAGTGCACCAGCAGCCGCTCCGGCTCCAGCTAAGAAAGCTGCCCCAAAGACTTCCGGAAGTGCCGGTGCCGTAAAAATCACAGCACCAATGCCAGGTAAGATCGTAGCAGTAAAAGCACAGGCAGGTGCTTCTGTAAAGAAGGGCGACGCTGTTCTTGTATTAGAGGCTATGAAGATGGAGAATGAGATCTGTGCAGCACAGGATGGTGTTATCGCAAGTGTGGAAGCAGCAGTTGGAGATATGGTAGAAGGCGGAGATGTACTGGCTACAATGAACTAGAGCGTGTTTTGTAACGTACATCTTGTAGAAAGCATTTTTTAAACATGCTCTAAAGCATATTTGAAAAATAAAACGGAGGAAGATTTATGAGTTATGTTGTAGAGACAATGACGAATCTCGCAGCACAGACCGGATTTGCATTCTTAAAGCCAGGTAACTTCATTATGATACTGATTGCTTTAGTCTTCTTATATCTGGCCATCGCCAAAGGATATGAGCCACTTTTGTTAGTGCCGATTTCTTTTGGTATGCTGCTAGTTAACTTATATCCGTCCATTATGGAAGAAGGCGGATTATTACATTATTTTTACTTATTAGATGAATGGAGTATTCTCCCTTCATTGATTTTCTTAGGAGTTGGTGCCCTGACAGACTTTGGCCCGCTGATTGCCAACCCGGCAAGTTTTCTGCTTGGTGCGGCGGCACAGTTTGGTATTTACAGTGCGTATTTCCTCGCAATGCTTATGGGATTTAACGGAAAGGCAGCAGCAGCAATTTCCATTATCGGTGGAGCGGATGGTCCGACCTCTATCTTCCTTGCCGGAAAGCTTGGACAGACAGACTTAATGGGTCCGATCGCAGTAGCGGCATATTCTTATATGTCACTTGTTCCGATTATTCAGCCACCGATCATGAAGCTTCTTACAACAGAAAAAGAACGTCAGATCAAGATGGAACAGTTAAGAACGGTCACAAAGACAGAGAAGATTATGTTCCCGATCGTCGTAACAGTTGTTGTATGTCTAATCCTTCCTACAACAGCACCATTAGTTGGTATGCTGATGCTTGGTAATCTTTTCAGAGAATCCGGTGTAGTAAAACAGCTTTCAGAGACAGCATCTAACGCTCTTATGTATATTGTAGTTATTATTCTTGGTACATCCGTTGGTGCGACAACAAGTGCAGAAGCGTTTTTAAATGTCAACACGATCAAAATCGTAGTATTAGGTCTTGTAGCTTTTGCAGTTGGTACAGCAGCCGGTGTTATTTTCGGAAAGCTTATGTGTAAGGTTACCGGAGGAAAGGTAAATCCACTGATCGGTTCTGCCGGAGTATCTGCCGTTCCTATGGCAGCTCGTGTATCCCAGAAGGTTGGAGCGGATGCCGATCCATCGAACTTCCTGCTGATGCATGCGATGGGACCAAATGTTGCCGGAGTTATCGGTACGGCTGTAGCAGCCGGAACTTTTATGGCAATTTTTGGTGTATAAAGAATCGTTAGATTTGATGATGAGTTTATAAGAGTAATTCATTACGTGATTTGAAATAAAAGAGGAGAAATTATGGCTGAAATTAAGAAAAAACCAGTTAAAATCGTTGAAACTGTTCTCCGTGACGCACATCAGTCTCTGATTGCTACAAGAATGACAACAGAGGAGATGCTGCCAATCGTAGATAAGATGGATCAGGTTGGTTATCATGCAGTAGAATGCTGGGGAGGCGCAACATTTGATGCCTGCCTGCGTTTCTTAAAGGAAGACCCATGGGAGAGACTTCGTAAATTAAGAGACGGCTTCAAAAATACAAAGTTACAGATGTTATTCCGCGGACAAAACATTTTAGGATATAAGCCATATCCGGATGATGTTGTAGAATATTTCGTACAGAAGTCTATCGCAAACGGAATTGATGTCATTCGTATCTTTGACTGTTTAAATGACCTTAGAAACTTACAGACAGCGGTAAATGCAACAAAGAAAGAGGGAGGACACGCACAGATTGCCCTTTCTTATACAATTGGTGATGCCTATACATTAGATTATTGGAAAAAGACAGCGAAAAATATCGAAGAAATGGGTGCAGATTCCCTTTGTATCAAAGATATGGCAGGACTTTTAGTGCCGAATGAAGCAACTCACCTTGTAACTGCATTAAAGCAGGCAACAAACATTCCTATCGAACTTCATACACATTACACAAGTGGTGTCGGTGGAATGACTTACTTAAAAGCAGTAGAAGCAGGAGTCGATATCATTGATACAGCCATGTCTCCATTTGCAATGGGAACAAGCCAGCCGGCAACAGAAGTTATGGCTGAAACATTCCGCGGTACAGAATTTGATACAGGATTTGACCAGAAGCTTTTAGGCGAGATTGCAGACTATTTCCGCCCAATACGTGAGAAATATCTGGCAAATGGTTTAATGAGTCCCAAGGTACTTGGCGTAAATATCAAGACGTTAATGTATCAGGTACCGGGTGGAATGCTTTCTAACCTTGTATCTCAGTTAGAGCAGCAGGGAGCATCCGATAAGTTCTATGAGGTATTGGAGGAAGTGCCAAAAGTACGTAAAGACTTCGGTGAACCACCATTAGTTACACCATCCAGTCAGATTGTCGGAACACAGGCTGTATTAAATGTACTTACCGGAGAGCGTTATAAAATGATTACAAACGAGTCAAAAGCCCTTCTTCGTGGAGAATACGGCCAGACCGTAAAACCAATGAATAAAGAAGTACAGAAAAAGGCAATCGGCGATGAAAAGCCAATTACCTGCCGTCCAGCCGACCTTCTTGAACCGGAATTATCTAAGATCGAGGCAGAGATGAGCCAGTGGAAAAAACAGGACGAAGATATACTTACTTATGCATTGTTCCCACAGGTAGCAACCGAATTCTTTAAATACAGAGCGGCACAGGAGAATAAGATAGATCCTGCAAAAGCCGATGTAAAGAATGGAGCATATCCGGTATAAAGGTTTCATTTATTAAAGAAACAACCCCCGAAAGGGAAAGTAATAGCAGATGTGAAGATAATCGCGGCGTAGAAAGCTACATCTCGTAAGGAGATGTAACTTTTACTTGCTCCGACATCACATCTGCTATTACTTTCCCTTTCGGGGGTCTGTTTTTGGATAAATTGATGGTGGAGATGTGAGGATGATCGCTTGTTTCAGAGATGATGTGTTGTATAGAAAATGAAAAGGGATTGTTCAGTGAGATTGGATTTTACTTAAAAGGGCTTCCTGGAGAACCTGGGAGAAGTTAATGTTCTGTTTTATGGCAGCGTCATTGAGCCAGGAAGGAATTGTGAGATTCTTACGGACAGACTTTGTAAAGTGAGATTTGGCGTATTCGGCGACATCTACAGTAACGATATTTACAAAGGCTTCGTCAGAAGTTACGTCAAGTTCCTGCATGACTTTGTCAATATTGATATCGTTAAGTGAGGATGCAGGAGAAATATGTTCACCATCAAGGTTAGCAGAATATAAAAAACCTGCCAGACAGTCAACTGCCATAGAAAAAGCATCATCAAGCGTATCCCCACATGTAGCGATGTCAAGATCGGGAAAAATAATAGAATATCCGGAGTCTTCTTTGATGAAACAAGCTGGATAAGCAGACAACATAATAAATACCTCCTTAAATTTGGAAAACGGATGAAACTATTTTAATCCGGCCTGCTTTAAAATAGAATTTTCGGTCCCTTTCGGTATGTCTTTACAATGAAAAGGAATTGTAACTTTGCCGGATTTTGATGGGTGGATATAGTGGCGGTGGGAACCGACCTGCGCCTGAAATATCCAGCCATCAGCAAGGATAATTTTTTCCATTTCTCGTGGCTTTTTTGGCATAAATCCGTACCTCCCTGCAATATTATAATAATATGTTATGCGTACTAAGTCAATGTGTATGAAAATAAATCTAATTTAGTTCTGACAGTATGAAATATACCATATATGGGAAAATATAGCAAGAAAAAATCTTAAAGATGTGTTTGATAATAAGTAGCATTATCCAAAGAGATTAATCCTCTACAAATTCCATTGAAAAAAGGTTCACCTTTTTCCTATTTTTTGTAGTCCATAGCAATAACCCATGATAAAATAAAGACACTATACGAGAGGAGAAAGAAAAATATGAAGAAAAGAAAGATTTGGCATCGAATATTACCATTTATATTAACGGTAGCGATGCTCGCAGGTTTTTGCCCGCAGGGGATAAATTTTAAGGATATGCAGTTGACTATGCCGAAGGTGAAAGCGGCGACAACGCTTAAGAATCCGATAACGATTCCAGATGACAGTCTAGAAGCAGGGCAGAGAACGACATGGAACTGTATCTGGTTTGGAAGTTATCCGCAAAGTGAGGTAACAAAGGCAGATGGAACGATTTATAATACTTTGAAGAATAAGTTTAACTGGGAGGATAACGGGGATGGCTATGTTGGAAAGAATAAGTACAGAAGAGTAGCCAGGAAAGACGTTGAATATCCTGCAAACTGGGAGAATAATCAGGATTACCGTTATTTTAAATATGAGCCTGTTAAATGGCGTGTACTTAATGTAGATGGAGAAAAGGCTCTTCTGGTAGCCGATAAGGCGCTAGATCTAAGGCCATATCATAATACATATACGGATGTTACCTGGGAGACATGCAGCCTGCGAAGCTGGCTTAACAATGAGTTTATAAACAGTGCATTTCTAGCAAATGAACGAAGTGCAATACCAAGCACAACCGTGAAAGCGGAAAGTAGTATAAGACCAACGACAGATGGTAATAAAGTAGACGGTGGAAAGGATACAACGGATAAGGTTTTTATATTATCTTTTTCGGAAGTAAGCGGAAAATACGGATTCCGTTCGGTTGACGATTTGGATTCTTATGGAGACCATGATGAAGCTAAAAAATGTGATATGACGAATTATGCCCATGCAGTTATTTCTTCATGGACAGAAGGGAAGGAAGATTGCTACTGGTGGATTCGAAACCCGGGAGATTATTCTAATCTGGCAGTAATATCTGGTGAGAATGGAAGGGTTTTAGGATATGGAAATGGCGTAAATGCAAGTCAGCCGGCTGTTCGTCCTGCTCTATATCTCAATCTTTCCAACAAGAAAGTGTATTCGGATGCCGGTACTGTATGTTCTAATGGTAAAGTAAAAGAATCGAAAAAAGAAGAGGGCTATGTAGAGGACAATGATTTTGTCAATCAGCTTGATGTGGCAAATATGCTGGAAGATATTGAGATAAGTGGCGGTAAATTTTCTTCTCCTGAAATGGAAATTCTAGGTAAAAAAGTATCTTTGATAAATGCAGATGCAGATGTAAAGCTTTCTGTGGGGGATTCTGTACAGGCAGTTTATAATAAAGAAAATAAAACTGTGGAAGTTCTGATCGGTTTTAAAAAGATGGATGATAGTGTGGTAATCGGTCCTGATGGCAATAAAACAGCGTACTGGAGCGAATCCTACAGGAAAGTAAAGAATCTCTATCAGGACGCAACAGGTAAAAAAGTAACTACAACCAAACTTTGGAACGACTATTCGAAACTGCGAGGAAAGCTGAAAAAACAGAATGCAAGTCTTGGGCTTAAGGCAAGTGCGTCTGTAGCAGGATATTTAGAATTTTCCTGTGGAAGTGGGAAACCAGTATTTTCCAAAGGTGGAATCGTGACAGAGATGAAGACTGGCGCAGATTATACATTCCACTGGAACCCACCGTTTTCAGCGGTATATACAAGAATAGGAGTAGGAGTTGACAGTGCAGGTAATCTCGAACTGAAATACAACAATGCAAAGCAGTTTGTATTTTCTGGAAGTCTTGCAATTAATGGTACATTAGAAGGTGCGATTGGAATTGGAAGTAAGAGAGGCGGAACTTATGCAGAAGGTACATTAACTGGAAAGATGAACTCCAAACTGAAGTTCCCTGTAGCATCTTTGGAAGATTCCCTGGAAGTTACCGGAAATCTGACGGCAAAAATTAATATTGCTGTACTTAACTATGATTTGACAGAAGACAATTTAAAACATGATTTCGGAGATTATCAATTCTATCCGACACAGAGCAAGGCAAAGATGCGCAGTATACAAAAGAGTGCCCAAAGCGTAATTGATGAATCGGAGATGACATTAACAGACCGTTCTTATCTAAAGGATGCAGAGAATAGTATCCAGGCATACGCATTGGATGGAACTTTTGAAAAGGAAAATTGTTTTCCAAATAGTGCACCGCAGCTTCTTTCTTTCACTAATGGTAAAAAGCTTTTAATTTGGAACGATGATAATCCAGAAAAAGATAAGAAGAATAATGTTGCCATCTATTACTGTGTGTATGATGGCCAAAGCTGGGGCGAGCCAAAGCTTCTTGAGGATGCAGGTTGTCTTTGCGGCAGTGTTTCAGCAGTGGAGAATAATGGAACGGTAAATATTGTATTTTCACGTTCAAATGGACAGGTGTATGAAGAAGATACCTTGGATGATACATTACGTCAGATGGATTTATATACTGCGGAATTTGACGGAGAAAACTTTTCTTTTCCAGATAAATTAAAAACAGAAGAAGATTATATGGGAAGTGGTAATATAAATTCCGTATATGAAATGATGTATAGTGTTGGGGTTAATGAGGATCAGTTATGCTATGCGTGGGTAGAAAACACAGAGAATTCTTATTTTCTGTCAGAAGGAAGTAATTCTATTTACAGAGTAAAAGATGTGGGCGGCGGTGTTGTTGATAAGGAATCTATCCGATATACTACAGATACCGTATCTGATTTCGTAATGAGTAAAGATGGCAGATACATGGCGTGGAAAGAAACAAGTTCTGATGATGATATCGGCAAAATTTATGTATCGACTGGATCAGGAGATGTAAAATCAATTTCTGCGGACGAAGAATTTTCTAATTTAAAAATTGCAGATGGTAAATTATTTGCGACAAAAGAAGATGGAATCTGTTACTGGGATCTTGCTACAAGAAAAGAAGAAGGCGAATGTTCTCTGAATCTGAGTGATTACGAAGTAGTGAAGAATGGAGAATCCTATACGATCGTCTATCGTCAGGTAGATGAGAATGGAAAGCAGACACTCTGGATGGTAAAAGGCAGCGAGTTAAATTGGGGAGAATCTGTTCAGATTTCAGACGATAATTCCTACATAAGAAGCATGAGCATTTCTTTAGATGAAGAAGGAAATGTAATGGCTGCCCAGAATCTTTTAGACGTTACAAAAGACGGTGTGCAGTTTGATAAGGGTACATTAAAAGTAGATACTTTAGATAGCTATGCAGACCTTATCTGTGGGGATTACCTTGCTTATGATTCCGATAAAATTGTTCCAGATGGAGATGCCGACTTTACTTTCTCTGTTTTAAATAACAGCCAAAAAGAAATGAATTCTTTTGAGGCAGTAATAAAGGATGAGAAGGAAAATGTCCTCTATTCAGGTGAAGTATCCGAAAATATAGCACCTGGAGAAGAAAAAGAATGTACAGTAACTGCTCATTTACCAGCAAGCATACAAAAAACAAAAGTAACTTTGACAGTAACACCTTCTTATCATGAGGCAGATGCAACAAACAACAGTTGCTCTACAACTTATGGTTATGCCAATATACAGATTACAAATGTAGAACAAAAAGAGAATAACCAGGTTGCAGTTACAATGACGAATACTGGATATGAAGCAATTACAGGTTCGTCCATTGCATTTTATCTTAATTCAGAAGAAGATACACCGATTTATTCTGGTGAAGGTTCGGCATTAGCTGTAGGAAAAACAGTTACAAAGACGTATACCATTCCTGAAAATGTGTTAGAAGGAGAAGCAGGAACGGCATCTTTAATTTGTGTTGTCACACCAAAAGAAGAAGAGCAGGAAACTGCAGATAATACAGGATATCTGGAATTCTCATGGAATAAAACTAAGCCGGTTGATCCAGGCAAACCAAAACCGGATGATTCAAAGAAGGATGATAACACAGACAAACCAAAACCAGACGATTCCAAGAAGGATGATACTACAGACAAACCGAAACCAGACGATTCCAAGAAAGATGATAATACAGATAAACCAAACGATATTTCAAATCGCCAGATAAAAGTAAGTTCTATTCAAATTGCCGGAATTTCCAAACAGATTGCGCAGGGAAAGAAAGTTATTTTAAAAGCTGCAGTTTATCCAAATACAGCAACAAACAAAAGGATAATCTGGACTTCCTCAAATCCAAAAGTAGCGACAGTAAATGCAAATGGTGTTGTAACAGTGAAAAAGAAAACCGGAGGAAAGAAGGTAACGATTACAGCAACGGCGACTGATGGCAGCAGAGTTTCCGCATCCTGGAAAGTAACTTCCATGAAAGGAATCGTAAAGAAGGTGAAAATTACAGGAGCGAAAACTGTTAAAGCAGGAAAAAGCCTGAAATTAAAAGCGAACGTAACCGCTACAAAGAAAGCGAATAAAAAGTTACAGTGGACATCCTCCAACACAAAATATGCCACTGTTAATGCCAAAGGCGTAGTCAAAACTAAAAAGACCGCCAAAAGAAAAACTATAAAAATCACAGCGATGGCAACCGATGGAAGCGGCAAAAAAGCAACCTTTAAAATCAAGGTAAAGTAATTATAATATCAAGGTTTTCTTGAATTTTTGATCACATCTTCTCTAACAGCCAGTAAAATGACTTTGGAGAGCCAATAAACAGAAAATGAAAAAGGATATTACCCTCAAGATGTAATGTCGGAGTGAGTGAAAATGCGACTGAGCATTTTGCTCGAACGACTATCTTTACAGCTTGAGGGTAATATCCTTTTTCATTTTCGTTTGTTTATCCGCAAAATCCATTTTACTTCTCTCTCATTTTATGTTATGTTTATATACGATTATGCCATTTTTTATGGCTGCTTTTTTGAGTATAGAGAATGGAATGAAAAAACAATAAGACATAATATATTTTTTGAAGGAGTTGTAAACGAGAATGTCAGAGATTTATTTTGACAATGGAGCGACCACAAGAGCGCTGCCGCAGGTGCGTGAGATTATGGATGAAGTACTTGAGAAAGAGTATGGGAATCCTTCTTCTATGCATATGAAAGGATTTGATGCAGAGAAGTATGTCAATCACGCGAAAGAGATTATTGCAAAGAGCCTGAAAGTTGATCCAAAGGAGATTTATTTTACTTCTGGTGGTACAGAGGCGAATAATCTTGCATTGATCGGTACTGCATTTGCAAATAAAAGAGAGAGAAAGCACATTATTACAAGCTGTATTGAACATGCTTCTGTATATAATCCATTATCTTTTTTGGAAGATGAGGGATTTGAAGTGACCTATCTTCCTGTCGATGAACATGGAATCGTAGATTTAGAGGCATTAAAGAAGGCGCTTCGTAAAGATACATTGATGGTTTCTATTATGTGCGTGAATAATGAGATTGGTGCCATCGAACCGGTTGAGGAGATTGGAAAGATTGTAAAGTCTTTTGATCCAAAGATTTTATTCCATACCGATTGTATTCAGGCATATGGTAAGTTGAATTGTTACCCTAAGAAATGGAAAGCAGATATGATTTCTGTAAGTGGACATAAGATTCATGGTCCAAAGGGAATCGGATTTATTTATATTAAGAATGGAACAAAGATAAAGCCGATCATCTGGGGTGGAAATCAACAGAAGGGAATGCGTTCCGGAACAGAAAATGTACCGGGAATTGCAGGGCTTGGTAAGGCGGCAGAGTTGATTTATGAGAATCATGAGGAAAAGATCGCACATATCAGAGAGATAAAGGAGCATTTTATAAAAAGAGTGATGGAAGAGATTCCAGATGTGAAGGATAATTCCGGAGATGCTCCGCATGTGGCGAGTATCAGCTTTTTAGGAGTAAGAAGTGAAGTGCTTCTTCACGCATTAGAAGAACGTGAGATTTATGTATCAGCAGGTTCTGCCTGTTCATCTAATAAACCGGAAGTCAGCGGTACTTTGAAGGGCATTGGTCTTACAAAGGAATACTATGAATCGACGCTTCGTTTTTCATTCTCTATTTTTAATACAGTAGAAGAAGCAGATATTTGTGTGGAGGCATTAAAGGAGTTATTACCGATGCTTCGGAGATTTACAAGACGATAAAACAATTAGAACATATAAAAAGGAGATATTTATGGAATTTAAAGCATTTTTGATTAAATATGCGGAAATAGGAATCAAGGGAAATAACCGCCGCTTTTTTGAAGATGCCCTTGTTCGTCAGATGAAGTATGCATTAAAGCCGGTTGGAGAGTTTGCTATCCGAAAAGAATCCGGACGTATTTTTGTACATGCATTAGAAGAATATGATTTTGATGAGGCAGTGGAAAGTTTAAGCCATGTATTTGGTATTGCAGGAATCTGTCCGATCGTAGTGGAAGAAGATAAAGATTTTGAAAAGATTGCAGAAGTGGTAGAAAAATATGTTGATGAAGATTATGCAGACAAGCATTTTTCTTTTAAAGTACATGTAAGAAGAGCAGATAAAAAGTATCCGATTCCTTCTATGGAAGCGGCAGCCCGTCTTGGAGAGAGATTGTTAGAGAAGTTTGAGGACTTAAGTGTTGATGTACACAATCCAGATGTTATGCTTACAGTGGAGATTCGTGATAAGGTATATATTTATTCCAGAGAAATCGCAGGACCGGGTGGAATGCCGGTTGGTACAAACGGAAGAGCGATGCTTCTTCTTTCCGGTGGTATCGACAGTCCTGTAGCAGGTTATATGATTTCTAAGAGAGGGGTAAGTATTGATGCAACTTACTTCCATGCACCTCCTTACACAAGTGAGAGAGCAAAGCAGAAGGTTGTAGATTTAGCGAAAGAAATCGCAAAGTATACAGGACCGATCACTCTGCATGTCGTTAACTTTACAGATATTCAGATGGCGATCTATGAGAAGTGTCCACATGATGAACTTACGATCATTATGCGCCGTTATATGATGAAGATTGCAGAACATTTTGCTAATCAGGATAACTGTCTTTCTCTTGTTACAGGAGAAAGTATCGGACAGGTTGCCAGTCAGACGATGCACAGTTTGTATGTAACGAATGAAGTTTGTCAGATGCCGGTATTCCGTCCATGTATCGGACTTGATAAAAATGAAATCGTAAAAGTGGCAGAAAAGATTGGAACATATGAGACATCTATTCTTCCGTATGAAGATTGCTGCACGATCTTTGTAGCAAAACATCCGGTTACCAAGCCGAGATTAGATGTGATCAAACGTTCTGAGAAAAATCTTGATGACTGTATTGATGAATTGATGAAAACAGCGATCGAGACAACAGAAGAGATTAAGATTCATGCACATTAATTGAAAAATGTATTAAAAAAACCGGGGAAAATAAAGTATTTTCCTCGGTTGATTTCATACATTATGTAACTGTGCAATAGAATTATTCAGTTACTAAATATGGCTGTAACTGTTCCATGATCTCATCGAGATTATCAGCGTTATGGATATTCAGATCAATAGGTTTAGAAATATCTAAACTGAAAATTCCCATGATAGATTTTGCATCAATAACATAACGACCGGAAACTAAATCAAATTCTGCATCAAAGCGATTGATAACATTAACAAATGTTTTTACCTTGTCGATGGAATTTAAAGAGATTTTAATCGTTTTCATGTATACGTTCCTCCTTAAAATGTCTATATATTTTTAATAATATAGTACCTTTTTAGTGTAAAAAAGTCAATAGACTTAAGGAGAATTTGGAAAATATTATCTAATAATAAAGGGTAATTTATTGTCCTTCCTTTCTGTTGATTTTTTTTATATATGTTTATATGATTAAAGAAGGTAACGTGTGAGAATAAAATGATAAAAGGTTCCGAGAGTGTATTAGAGCAGAAAAGGAGAAACGGAAAAAGGAGATTTTATATATGAGCAAAAGAAGAGCGGCATTTCTTACACTGGGCTGTAAGGTAAATCAGTATGAGACTGATGCGATGGAAGAAATTCTTGAAAAGAATGGATATGACATTGTCAGTTTTAAAGAGACAGCGGATGTCTATATTATAAATACTTGTTCTGTTACTAATATGGCAGACAGAAAGAGTCGTCAGATGATCCACCGGGCAAAGAAGAATAATCCGGATGCAGTGATCGTGGCGGCAGGATGTTATGTACAGGCTGCAGAAAAAGAAATGGTGGAGAAAAATATGGCAGATATCCTTGTCGGTAATAATAAAAAGAAGGATATTGCACAGATCCTTGAGGAATATTTTGCAGTAAAGGAAGAAGAACAGAAGGTTCCGTTAGTTTCTGAAGTAATTGATATTAACCATACAAAAGAATATGAAGATTTGACAATTCATAAAGTAAATGAGCATACACGAGCATATATTAAAATACAGGATGGATGTAATCAGTTTTGCTCTTATTGCATCATTCCTTATACAAGAGGAAGAATCCGCAGCAAAAACCCCGAAGAAGTTATTGAAGAGGTAAAGAATCTGGCAGCACAGGGATATAAGGAAATCGTGCTTACCGGAATTCATTTAAGTTCTTATGGTAAAGATCTGGGGGATATAACGCTTCTTGATGTGATTCAGAGAATACAGCAGATAGAGGATATTGAAAGGATTCGTCTTGGTTCTTTAGAACCACGAATTATTACAGAACAATTTGTAAAGGAATTAAGAGCGTGTGATAAAGTCTGTCCACACTTCCATCTTTCTTTACAGAGCGGCTGTGATGAAACGTTAAAGCGTATGAACCGTAAATATACAACGGAGGAATATGAGACGGCCTTAAATGTTCTTAGAACATATTACGAGCATCCAGCGCTGACTACTGATGTTATCGCCGGTTTTGTCGGGGAGACAGAAGAGGAGTTTGAAAAAACAAGAGCATATCTTGAAAAGATTAATCTTTACGAAATGCATATTTTCAAGTATTCTGTAAGAGAGGGAACAAGAGCGCAGAAGATGTCCGGTCATGTGCCAGAGCAGGTAAAGACAGAGCGTTCCGATGTACTTCTTGCGATGGCAAAGCGCCATAAATCGGAATTTGAAAAGTGGTATGTTGGAAGAAAAGAAAAAGTACTTTTAGAAGAAATCATAGAGAAGAATGGTAAAAAATATTTCCAGGGATATACTGCTCATTATGTGAAAGTTGCGGTAGAATTGTCGGAAAATGATACAAAATTAAGACAAAATGAAGTAATTGTAGTAGATATTCAAGGATTTATTGATGAAAATTTACTGTACGGAAAAGTTTCGATTGAATTTTAATGTCACTCATAGTAAAATATTTATTGATTGTAAATCTGCTAGAAGGAGGTAGACATGGGTAGAAATAATACACAGTTTTTTCATGTGGTTAAAGAACAGGAATACGATGTGGCATCTATTTTGAAAGATGTGTACGAAGCATTAACGGAAAAAGGATATAATCCTGTGAATCAGATCGTAGGTTATATTATGTCTGGAGATCCGACGTATATTACCAGTCATAAGAATGCAAGAAGCCTGATTATGAAGGTGGAACGTGATGAGATTCTTGAAGTTTTATTCGAAAATTATATTGATACTCAGTTGAAGTAATTATGAAAGAAAGATGGATGGGTCTTGATTACGGGACAAAGACAGTAGGCGTGGCAGTCAGTGATGCTTTGGGTATTACTGCGCAGGGAGTGGAGACGATCACAAGAAAGTCGAACAAGAAGCTGCGCCAGACCCTGGCAAGAATCGAAGCATTGGCAGAAGAATACGAAGTGAGCAGAATTGTGCTTGGATTGCCAAAGAATATGAATAATACGCTGGGAGAAAGAGCAGAAGAGACGAAAGAGTTTCAGGAGATGCTGCAGCGAAGAACCGGATTGGAAGTAGTCTTATGGGATGAAAGACTGACTACGATGGAGTCTGAAAGAATTTTACAGGAGGGAGGAGTGTGTCGTGAGAACAGGAAAGAACGTATTGACTGGATGGCGGCGACTCTGATTCTGCAAAGTTATATGGATGCATATCCAATTCCGGAAAAGTAAGCAAAGAACGGACGTAAGTACGGAAGAAAGAGGTTTTATATGAATGATTATGCAAGCATTCCATTTGTGACCGAAGACGGAGAAGAAGTGGAATTCTATGTCCTTGAACAGACAACCCTTAATGGGTTTCACTATCTGTTGGTAGAAGACGGAAGTGCAGATCCGGAAGAAGAGGATGTTGTTGTCTATATTATGAGGGGAGCCGCTGGCTCAGAGGACGAAGAAGAGATGGCAGCCTATGAGATGGTTGAAGATGAGGAGGAACTGATATCAGTATCAAAAGTATTTGAACAGCTGATGGAGGATACTGATTTTGAAGTAGAGTAGCAGGCAGACGTTTGTGTGAGGATAAAACGGCGGATACTTTTGCAGAAAGGGATTGTCCGTTTTATTCTATGCAGCCGTACTTTCTGCTATGGACAAGTGAATAGTAGAACGGAGGTTATAATTTGAAAACAACAGGAAATCAATCAGTAAAGATAATACCTCTCGGCGGATTAGAGCAGATCGGTATGAATATTACTGCGTTTGAATATGAAGACAGTATTATTGTAGTAGACTGTGGTCTGGCTTTTCCGGACGATGAGATGTTGGGAATCGATTTAGTTATACCAGATATTACCTATTTGAAAGAGAATGCATCTAAGGTAAAGGGACTTGTAATTACCCATGGACACGAAGATCATATCGGTGCGATTCCCTATGCTCTTAAAGAACTGAATATGCCTATTTATGCGACAAAGCTTACAATGGGACTTATTGAGAATAAGTTAAAAGAGCATAATCTTTTAAGAACAACCAGAAGAAAGGTCATTAAACATGGCCAGTCTATTAATCTGGGAAGATTTCGTATAGAATTTATCAAAACGAACCACAGTATCAGTGATGCGGCAGCTCTTGCTATCTATACACCGGCAGGAATTATCGTACACACCGGTGACTTTAAGATTGATTACACACCGGTATTTGGAGATGCGATCGATCTGGGACGTTTTGCAGAACTTGGAAAGAAAGGTGTTCTTGCACTGATGTGCGAGAGTACAAACGTTGAGAGAGAAGGATATACTCCTTCAGAAAGAACCGTTGGGCGAACGCTTCGCCATCTTTTTGATGAGAATAAGGATCATCGTATTATCGTGGCAACTTTCGCTTCTAATGTAGATCGTGTGCAGCAGATCATAGACTGTGCATATAGTTGTGGAAAGAAAGTAGTAATCGAAGGAAGAAGTATGGTCAGCACAATTTCTACGGCGGCAGAGCTTGGCTATATTAAGATTCCAGATAATACGCTGATTGACATAGAACAGATGAAGAATTACGTGGATGAGCAGCTCGTGCTTATCACAACAGGAAGTCAGGGAGAGACAATGGCAGCATTAAGCCGTATGGCAGCTTCCACACATCGCAAGGTTTCTATTAAGCCGGGTGATGTGATTATTTTCAGTTCTCATCCGATTCCTGGTAATGAAAAGGCAGTATCAAAAGTAATGAATGAGCTTGCCAAGAAGGGAGCGAGTGTTATTTTCCAGGATACACACGTTTCTGGACATGCCTGTCAGGAAGAGATTAAGCTTATCTACACGCTGACAAAGCCACGGTATGCTATACCGATACATGGAGAGTATCGTCATTTGAAGAGACATAAAGATCTTGCAGTTGAGATGGGAATTCCAAAAGAGAATGTTATGATTCTGCAGTCCGGTGATGTACTGACCATTTCTAAAGAGCAGGCGAAGGTAACTGGTCATGTGCCGGCACAGGGAATTTTAGTAGATGGTCTTGGTGTTGGAGATGTCGGTAATATCGTTCTTCGTGATCGTCAGCATTTGTCACAGAACGGATTATTTATCGTAGTAGTTACACTTGACCGTTATAATGGAGTACTTTTAGCGGGACCTGATATCGTTTCAAGAGGCTTTGTTTATGTGAGAGAGAGCGAGAAGCTCATGGAAGAGGCGAAGAGTGTTGTTACGAATACGTTAGAGCATTGCAATGCGAAGAAGATTACAGACTGGGGTCGTATTAAGGGAGCTATCCGCGACGATCTCGGAGATTATATATGGAAGAAGATGAAGAGAAGTCCGATGATTCTTCCAATCATTATGGAAGTGTAGAACATGATGAATGAAGGAAAGTTATCAATACCGTTCTTTCCTGATACAGAAGATATTTGTCAGAGTACGAAGCAGCTGACGAATATGATCTGCCATACAGAAGATTACAAGTGTTATCAAAAGGATCTGGCAGTTCTGAAAGCACAGGAGGAGCTGTATCATAAGTTTAAAGAATTTCGTGGAAAAAGCCTGCATTTACAGCTGGAAAGAGAACAGGAACAGTACTTTGAAAGAATGGAGTCGCTTCATTCGGAATATAAAGATGTGCTGACAGAACCAGTGGTGGTAGATTTCCTTTCCGCAGAACAGCGGATGTGCAAGCTGATGCGAATAGTATATGATGGTATCGCAGAGGATATCAAGCTGGATCTGTCCTATATGGATGAAGTTTAATAAAAGACAGATAAATACTGGCAGATACTTATGCGCTTTATAAAGTCAGGCACATAGGATTCTGGGATATATCAGATGTGAGATGACTCCCACATCTTCAGGTGGCGAGGAGCAAATTAGTATCAGTGGTGGGAGTCAATCCCCCATCTGATATAGCCTCCGGCAGGATTGCAGAGATGCGCAAAAGAAATATGTCATGCTTTGCATGACGCGCATCTCGCAGCAAGAATGCCGAGGCATTCTTGAATTCTGAGATATATTAAGAATAAAAGGAGTAAGGATAAGGAGTAGGAATCATGTTGGAAAGAGTAATGCACATCATTATAAAGACATTAGCATATATTTTTATTCTGCTTCTTTTTGTTCTGCTCTTTGTGCGAATGAGTGGGTTTGGTCGTGCTATTTTTGAAGACAAGGCAAAGAACAAGCCACAGGAAGCAAGAGAGACTGTACTGGTTGTGGAGGAGAAGGAATCCCTTCTGGATATCTCTAAGGATCTGGCAGAACAGGGGATCGTAGATAATGCATATCTGTTTGCCATATCTCTTCGATGTATGAACGGATATGAGAATATCCGTCCGGGAGAATATCGGGTTTCTTCTTCCACGAAGCCGTCAGATATATTAAAACAGTTAACCCATGAGGAGGAAAAGCTACAGTGATCACAGAAGAGAGAGTTCTGGATTTCATTCGTTCCTTTGGAGTAGACAGAGGGTCTGAGGCTTTGCATATGATTGAGAAAGAGGCAGTCAGGGATGATGTGCCGATTATCCGTAAAGAGACAGGCGAGCTTCTTCGAATACTACTGCAAATTAAAAAACCGGAGAGAATTCTTGAGGTAGGTGCTGCCATAGGATTTTCTTCGGTTTTTATGGGTGAAAATACCGGAAAAAATACACACATAACAACAATAGAGAATTATCCGCCGCGTATTGAACGGGCGAAGGCAAACATCGCCCTTGCAGGCATGGAAGATAAGATTACGTTAATTGCAGGAGATGCGGCAGAAGTTTTAAAAGGATTGTCCGGAAGCTGGGACTTTATTTTCATGGATGCGGCAAAGGGACAATACATTCATTTTATGCCGGAAGTGATGAGACTTTTAGCTCCGGGAGGAATCTTAGTGTCAGATAACGTGCTTCAGGACGGAGACATTTTTGAGTCCCGCTATGGCATTAAACGACGGAATCACACGATTCATAATCGAATGAGAGAGTATTTATATGCACTGACCCATGATGAAGCAATCGATACCGTTATTCTTGAAACCGGAGATGGCATGGCAATCAGTGTTAAAAAAGAAGATTAAAATTAAAATAAAAATAATTAATAAAAATGATAATACAGGCGATACCATAATGATCGTCTATAAGCAAAACAGAAAGAAAGGGATATAATGAGAAATACAGAATTACTTATACCGGCAAGTAGTTTAGAAGTATTAAAGACAGCAGTACTTTACGGCGCGGATGCAGTATATATTGGTGGAGAAATGTACGGTCTTCGTGCAAAAGCCCGTAACTTCTCAAGAGAAGATATGGAAGCAGGTATAAAGTTTGCTCATGAAAATGGAGTAAAAGTATACGTTACAGCTAATATTGTGGCACATAATGAAGATTTAGAAGGAATACGAGAGTATTTTAGAGAATTAAAGGAAATTGGACCGGATGCGCTGATCATTTCTGACCCGGGCGTGTTTATGATAGCAAAAGAAGAATGTCCGGATATTGAAAGACATATCAGTACACAGGCAAATAGTACAAACTATGCAACATATAATTTCTGGTATGCACAGGGAGCAAGTCGTGTTGTGGCAGCCCGCGAGTTATCGTTAAAAGAGCTTTCAGAGATTCGTGCTAATATTCCGGAAAATATGGAAATCGAAGCCTTTGTTCATGGAGCAATGTGTATTTCTCATTCTGGAAGATGTCTGCTTAGTAACTATTTTACCGGAAGAAATGCAAACATGGGAGCATGCACACATCCATGCCGCTGGAAATATTATGTTATGGAAGAAAGCCGTCCGGGCGAATATCTTCCTGTGGAAGAGAATGAAAGAGGCACTTATATTTTTAATTCAAAAGATCTTTGTATGATCGAACACATTCCGGATCTGCTTGAGGCTGGAGTGGATAGTCTGAAGATTGAAGGACGTATGAAGACAGCACTTTATGTGGCAGCTGTTACCAGAACGTATCGAAGAGCGATCGACGATTATAAGACTTCTCCAGAATTATTTGAAAAGAATTTGGATTATTACCGTAAAGAAATCGCAAAATGCACGTATCGTCAGTTTACTACAGGATTTTATTATGGAAAAACAGACGAGAATTCCCAGATCTATGATGCAAATACTTATATTAAGGAGTATACGTATATCGGAATCGTGCAGGATGTTGATGAGAATGGCTGGTGCAAGATTTACCAGAGAAATAAATTCTCAGTAGGAGAAACAATTGAAGTGATGATTCCAGACGGAAGTAACAGAGATCTCAAAGTACTTGGTATGGAAGATGAAGATCGTCATGCAGTAGAATCTGCACCACATCCAAAACAGGAAATCTGGATCAACTTTGGGGAAGCATTAGAGAAGGGGTATCTGCTTCGAAGAAAAGAGTAGGAACAGTGTCCATCCTGTCATGCATATAATGTAAGGAAAACGGGTTTCGGAGCGTTGTATGCGGTCATTTAAGAAGCCATTAAAGATGGAAGAAGAAAGATATTATCTTAAAATGTACCGTAACGGAGATGAGAAGGCGAAAGAGAAATTGATTGAGCATAATCTCAGGCTGGTTGCCCATATTGTAAAGAAATATAACTCACCAGACCGAGACCTGGATGATCTGATTTCCATCGGCACGATCGGATTGATCAAAGCAGTAAATACATTTGATCTGGATAAGGGTGGAAGGCTGGTAACCTACGCTGCCAGATGTATAGAGAATGAACTTTTGATGATGCTTCGTCAGGAAAAGAAGATTCTAAGAGAAGTATCTTTATATGAACCAATTGGTACCGATCAGGAAGGAAACCACATCAGTCTTCTTGATATTATTTCTACGGATGAGGCGGCGCTGGTGGATCAGTATCTTCACAAATATTATCTCAGTCATCTTGAGCAGGAAGTCTTTTTGTTAGAAGACAGCAGGGAACGGACGATTATTTTGAAACGATATGGATTATGTGGAAATAGACCACACACGCAAAAAGAAGTAGCGGCAATGATGGGGATTTCCAGATCGTATGTAAGCCGTATTGAGAAAAAAGCGTTAGAAAAGCTTAGAAACAGTTATGAAGAATATATGTAACTTACGAAAATGCGAAGAATGAGAAAGGAAAATATATGCGGCACATGTTATACCCGGATGAGTATATGGATTCTACTTATGCAATTGATTTTAAAAAGTTATATAAGGACGGATACAGAGGAATATTGTTCGACATCGACAACACTTTAGTTCCTCATGGAGCTCCTGCGGATGAGCGGGCGATTGCTTTGTTTAAAGAATTAAAACAGATAGGTTTTACAACCTGTCTTATATCGAATAATAAAGAACCGAGAGTAAAAAGTTTTTGCGATAAAGTAGATTCTGATTATATTTTTAAAGCAGGAAAACCTCTGCCGGGGGGATATGAAGAAGGAATCCGTAAAATGAAAACAACAAAAGAAAATACCCTGTTTATAGGAGATCAGATTTTTACAGACGTATTAGGGGCAAAGAGAGCCGGTCTTTACACGATCATGGTTAAGCCGATTCATCCAAAAGAAGAGATTCAGATTGTTCTCAAACGATATTTGGAAAGAATCGTTCTGTTTTTCTATTTCCGAAGCATAAGGAAAAAAAGTGTTGAAAAATAGAGGTATTTATTATAGAATAGATTAATGAATGATTTACTAGTGATTAAGGAGGATTTTCAGATATGATTTCTGCAGGCGATTTTAAAAATGGCTTAACTATCGAACTTGAGGGAAATGTATTTCAGATCGTAGATTTCCAGCATGTAAAACCAGGAAAGGGTGCAGCTTTCGTAAGAACGAAGATGAAGAATATTAAGAACGGTGGTGTTGTTGAGAAGACATTCCGTCCAACAGAGAAGTTCCCACCAGCACATATCGAGCGTACAGATATGCAGTATTTATACACAGATGGTGACTTATATTACTTCATGGATGTAGAGACATTCGATCAGATCGCATTGAATGAAGATATGATTGGTGACTCTCTTAAGTTTGTTCGTGAGAATGATATGGTTAAGATGATTTCTCATAACGGAGATATCTTTGCTGTTGAACCACCAATGTTTGCAGAGTTAGAAGTAACAGAATGTGAACCAGGTGAGAAAGGTAATACAGCAACAGGAGCAACAAAGCCTTGTACAGTTGAGACAGGAGCAGTTGTATACGTACCTTTATTTGTAAATCTTGGCGATAAGTTAAAGATTGATACCAGAACAGGAGAATACTTATCCAGAGTATAATTTTTGTTCATTTCAGAATATCTTTATGACATTTTGAAACTATGCAATAAGTTAAAAGCAGGCGGAAATCATACTTTGGTTTTCGCCTTTTATATTTTATGTCACATGAGAGATGACGTTCACTCTGCAGGTGGCGCGTATCTCGCAGCAAGAATGTGAGACATTTTTGAGAGATATTTTTGAATAGATGTAACAGATTTTTAAGAGTACATGAAAGTAGACATTTTACAGGAGGCAGTCATGAAAAGAAAAAAGAAATCAGGTGCCGTTAAGATGATCGCAGCAATCGTAGTTGTTGTGATATTATTATGTGGTATTTTTGCTATTATAAGGAATCTTTTTTCTCCTGGTTCAGCAGATAATAAAGCAGGGAATAAAGGAATGGATTCAGGAAAAGCAACAGAAGCATCAACTGAAAAAGCGGATAATAGTGTACCGATGACAGACTTAAAGGTTAGTGCACCGGCAACAACGATTCGTGTTGGCGAGACAATGCAGTTAAAGATTACGCATGAGCCATCGAATGCGACAAATACAAAGCTGAAGTGGACTTGTGATAAAGATGGAATGGTAACAGTTACAAAAGATGGCGTGTTAAAACCAGGCAAGAATGCAGGTAAGAATACAGTGAAGGTAACTGCTACAGCAACAGATGGTTCGAAGTTAAGCGCATCTTTTGATCTTAGAATTTATCCGGCAATCGACCCAAGTAAACCAATGGTAGCGATTACTTTTGATGATGGTCCTAACCCAGATACAACAACCCCAATGCTTGATACTTTGGAAGAAAACTATGCAAAGGCAACTTTCTTCTGTTTAGGACAGAATGCGGGGTATTATCCGGAAACTGTACAGAGAGAACATAATCTTGGTATGGAAGTTGGAACACATACGTACAGCCATAAAGTTCTCACAAGTCTTGACGCATCTACACTTGACAGTGAGATCAGCAAGTCTGTTAACGCGATTGAAGATGCCATTGGTGTGAAGCCAACCTTAATGCGTCCTCCTTATGGAGCAGTAAACAAAACAGTATTATCTGCAGTAGGTGGATATAATCTTTGCTGTATGAACTGGTCTCTTGATACAGAGGACTGGAAAACAAAGAATGCAGATGCGACCTATAATGAAGTGATGAAAGCACAGGATGGAGATGTTGTACTTCTTCATGACATCCACGAATATAATGTAGATGCAGTAAAACGATTTGTTCCGGATTTGATCGCACAGGGATTCCAGTTAGTAACCGTACCTGAACTCTATAAAGCAAGAGGAGAATCTCTTGATGCGGGAACTGTTCATTATCGTACAGATCCTACAACACAGGCAGTGACAGAGACAGCACCTGCAGATTCTACCGATGCAGCAACAGGAACTACCGCTGTTTCAGAGTAAGATGCCTGCAGCCTAAAGGTAGAACGAAACTGCTACAGCTAATATTTAAAAGAAGCATGATTTATTAAAGTTATAAAATCAATACTTTAATGAATTATGCTTCTTCTTTCAAGTTCGGCATTAAAAAGTTTTAACTAGAATTTTTAACTATAATTAATTATAGAAAGAGGAATTTGTATGAGTCAGAAAAATAAAGGGATTATCTTGATTATTACGTCAGCTTTTTTCTTTGCACTTATGAATATGATGGTTCGGCTTGCCGGAGATCTGCCGTCTATTGAGAAAAGCTTTTTCCGTAATTTTGTTGCAGTATTTTTTGCGCTTATTGCTTTGAAAAAATCGCATACACCAGTGCATATACCAAAAGGACAGCTTAAAAATCTGTTGATGCGTTCAATCTGTGGTACGCTTGGTATTTTATGTAATTACTATGCGATCGATCATCTGATGCTTGCAGATGCATCTATTTTAAATAAACTATCTCCGTTCTTTGCCATTTTGTTTTCATTTCTGCTTCTAAAAGAAAAAATACATCCATTTGCGGCAAGTTGTGTATGTATCGCTTTTATCGGAAGTTTATTTGTTATTAAACCAGGTTTTGCCTCAGTAACTGCACTGCCGGCTTTTATTGGACTTCTTGGTGGGATGGGAGCAGGAATTGCATATACGTATGTTCGAATCCTTGGAACAAACGGTGTGAAAGGTCCGTTTATCGTTCTCTTTTTCTCCGCATTCTCCTGCATTGTGACATTGCCATATCTTATATTTGACTTTCATCCAATGACACTTGCCCAGTTTGGCTGTCTGCTCCTTGCCGGATTATTTGCAAGTGGAGGACAGTTTACTATTACTGCAGCATATACCTGCGCACCGGCAGGCGAGATTTCAATCTATGATTATTCACAGATTATTTTCTCCACAGTCCTTGGTTTTCTGTTCCTTAGACAGATTCCTGATTTGTGGAGCTTTGTCGGATACGGAATTATCATCGCAGCTTCTGTTGCCATGTTCTTGTTCAATAATCGAAAGAGAGCGTAATCTTTCTTTCTTTTTTTGAGCTTTTACATGATTTTTTGCCTTCTCGTAAATATCAAATGCTTCTGTATATCTTGGACTGTAATCATTATGGTAACGACCTGTTTTTTTCATAAAAAATCCTTTCGTTTATTATAAATAAAAATCAAAAAAATCTGAGAGTACAGTATAATATATTAAAAAAAATGTCAAGATACCTTTTAACCCTAACTAATGTCAATGAAAGAAATATAGAAAGTGCTTGCAAGAATCATTAAGCCATAGTATAGTCTATATATTATAAAATGCAAAGCAAGTACACAGGAGGATGAAGTATATGAGTAGTCACTTGAGTAAAACAGAATACGAGATAATGGAGTATTTCTGGGAAATGGAAGATAAGTATACTTTTGGGGAATTGATGAAGTATTTTAATGAGAATCTGGATAAAAACTGGAAGAAACAGACATTGAATACTTTTTTAAGCCGTCTCATTGAAAAGGGACTGTTAAAGAAAGAAAAAGAAGGAACAAAGACCTGTTATCAGATGAAGATAACAAAGGCGCAGTTTAAGCAGAATAAAGCAAGGGCGATTCTTAAAGAGTCCTACGATGGAAAGATCAGCCATTTTATTGCGGCGCTGACGGGTGATGATGCGATTACGGATGTGGATGAGCAGGAACTGCTCTCACAGATTAAAGCGATAAAGAACAATTCCTGATTTTTTATATTAGATGTGAGATGACGCGCATCTCGCAGCAAGAATGCCGGGGCATTCTTGAATTTATAATAGAAAAAGCGAAGAAAGATAACAGTTTGTAATTAAATAAAAGAAATGATAAAGTGTGCTATATAGATAGTGCACTTTTTTTTTCAAGAGAATGAAACATTTTATATAAAAACTGCGTCTATATATAAAGTAAAATAAGGTACAGATGATCGAGATCATTGCGATGATGGAACGACTTGATTGCGCTGAGGAGGAGAATGATGAAGATAAGAATACTGGGATTTGGAGTACTTATAGGAATCCTATTGTGTTCCATAGCAGTGAATGCAGAGGAATATGATAGAAAAGGAGAGGAGTCTCCTTTGGCTATGGAAAGAATGTATAGTGTTCCGCATAAGATATATGGGAGAAAAAAGAATCGAAACAGAATTCGAAGAGTGTATGGAAAGTATCAATTACCTCCAGATGCTAAGGTGGGAGACATTATAAAAACAAAAAGAGGATATAAGCAGATTACCGGTATTTATGAAAATGGGCGGTTTCGAATGAAGAATCTTGAGAAGAAACATACTGGGAAGAGAAAAACTAAAGAAAAAAAGAGATATAATCAGAAAACAAGAGGAAAAGAGAGATAAATATAGATATAAAACAAATTACAAAGAAATAAAGAATTTTTAAACTTGCAATTATAAAAGAAAAAACATATTATAGGTATTAGCGATTAGCACTCAAACGTAATGAGTGCTAACAACATAAAAATAAGAAAGATAACAGATTTACAATTAATTTTGATTAGGAGGCATTATATTATGAAGTTAGTACCATTAGCAGACAGAGTTGTATTAAAACAGCTGGAGGCAGAAACAAAAACAAAGACTGGTATTATTCTTACTAGCTCCGCACAGGAAAAACCACAGGAAGCAGAAGTAGTAGCTGTAGGTCCTGGAACAGATGATGTTAAGATGGAAGTAACCGTTGGACAGAAAGTAATTTATTCTAAATATGCAGGAACGAATGTTAAAATGGAAGAGGAAGAATATATCATTGTAAAACAGAGTGATATTCTTGCAATCGTAGAATAATAGGTAACATATATTTATTTTGATTTATATCAGATAATCATCCATAATTTTTGGTTAATATATTTTATATAACAGGAGGAATCTTTATTATGGCTAAAGAGATTAAATATGGCGTAGAAGCCAGAAAAGCATTAGAAGCAGGCGTAAACCAGTTAGCAGATACTGTAAGAGTAACACTTGGACCAAAAGGACGTAACGTAGTTCTTGATAAGAGCTTTGGTGCTCCTTTAATTACAAATGATGGTGTTACGATCGCAAAAGATATTGAATTAGAAGATGCATTTGAAAATATGGGTGCGCAGATTGTAAAAGAAGTTGCAACAAAGACAAATGATGTTGCAGGTGACGGTACTACAACAGCTACTGTTTTAGCACAGGCAATGATCAATGCAGGCATGAAGAACTTAGCAGCAGGTGCAAATCCTATTATCTTAAGAAAAGGTATGAAGAAAGCAACAAATGCAGCAGTAGAAGCTATCGAAAAGATGAGCGAGCAGGTTGGAGGCAAAGAACAGATTGCCAAAGTTGCATCAATCTCTGCCGCTGATGAAGAAGTTGGCCAGTTAGTAGCAGACGCTATGGAGAAAGTTTCTCAGGATGGCGTTATTACAATCGAAGAGTCTAAGACAATGAAAACAGAGCTTGACCTTGTAGAAGGTATGCAGTTCGATCGTGGATATATTTCAGCTTATATGGCAACAGACATGGAGAAAATGGTTGCAGAATTAGATGATCCATATATTCTGATCACAGATAAGAAGATTGCTAATATTCAGGAAATCCTTCCGTTATTAGAGCAGATCGTACAGAGCGGTTCTAAATTATTAATTATTGCTGAGGATATCGAAGGAGAAGCATTAACAACATTAATCGTTAACAAATTAAGAGGAACATTCTCTGTTGTTGGTGTGAAAGCTCCTGGATATGGTGACAGAAGAAAAGCAATGCTTGAAGATATCGCTATCTTAACAGGTGGTACAGTTGTTTCTGAAGAAGTTGGTATTGAACTGAAAGATGCAACGATCGATATGCTTGGTCGTGCAAAATCTGTTAAAGTTGAAAAAGAGAATACAGTAATTGTTGATGGTGCTGGCGATAAAGATGCGATCAAAGCAAGAGTAGGTCAGATTAAGTCTCAGATTGAAGAGACAACATCTGAGTTTGATAAAGAAAAATTACAGGAAAGATTAGCTAAATTATCTGGTGGTGTTGCAGTTATTCGTGTTGGTGCCGCAACAGAAACAGAAATGAAAGAAGCAAAACTCCGTCTGGAAGATGCTTTAGCAGCAACAAGAGCAGCAGTAGAAGAAGGTATCATCGCAGGTGGTGGATCTGCTTACATCCATGCAGCAAAAGCAGTGAAAGAAATGGCTAAAGAACTTTCCGGTGATGAAAAGACAGGTGCCGAAATCGTGCTGAAAGCGTTAGAAGCTCCTTTATATCACATTGCAGCGAATGCAGGTCTTGAAGGTTCTGTTATCATTAACAAAGTAGCAGAAAGCGAAGTAGGAATGGGATTTGATGCATTAACAGAAACATATGTAAATATGGTTGAATCTGGAATCATTGATCCTGCAAAGGTAACAAGAAGTGCATTACAGAACGCAACAAGCGTAGCTTCTACTTTACTGACAACAGAATCTGTAGTAGCAGACATTAAAGAAGATACCCCAGCTCCAGCAATGCCAGCAGGCGGAATGGGAATGATGTAATCAATATCTTTTGATTCTCAAACATCTTGATATTTGATTAATATTTGATTAATATAAGAAATTAAAAAGTACAGTATCGTATATGTAAAGATTGTCATGTGTGAGAATGTTTAAACACATTTTATTTACTATGACATTACAGCTGCGATGCTGTACTTTTTTTGATTCCCACGTTTATTCAAATCAAAATGTTATTTTTAGGGGTTTTGTGCTATAATAGGTTTTACTAATGTGCCCTTGGAATCTTCTTATAAATCTTTTTAATATAAGTAAGTGCAGGGAAGACTCTGAGAGTATATACTACATACATGGAGGATTTTTTTAGAAAAAATGGTTGGCATAATAGTATTACAGATTGTATTGATCATATTGAATGCGATTTTTTCAAGTGCAGAGATTTCGGTTATTTCTATGAATGAAACAAAGATAAAACAGATGGCAGAAGAAGGTGACCGACGGGCTGAGAAGGCTGTTCTGCTCCTTGAGAAGCCGGCAAAGTTTCTTGAGGCGATACAGGCAGCTGTAACATTCGCAGGATTGCTAAGCGGTGCTTTTGTGGCAGTGTATTTTGCAGAGCTTGCAAAAAGTGCAGTGATGGAAGTTTTTGCAGGAAAGATGATTGCTTCAGAACAGGTCATCTATGGGGTGTCGGTTATCGTAGTTACACTTATTCTTACGTATGTGAATCTGCTGTTTGGTGAGATATTGCCAAAAAGGGCAGCGATGAGTAAGTCCGAGGATGATGCCTTTAAAATGATAGGGATATTATTTCTTGTTGCGAAACTATTTGCACCGCTTGCGGGATTACTTCATATTTCTTCTAATATCTTTTTGCGGATGATCGGTATTAATCCGGAAGAAGAACAGGAAGTAGTTACAGAAGAGGAAATCCGCATGATGCTTGCAGAAGGAAAGGAGCAGGGTACGATTCAGAAGGAAGAGAGTAAAATGATCCAGAATGTATTTGAGTTCAATGATACGACAGCAGAGCAGGTCAGTACAAGACGACGAGATCTGGTTTGTTTAAATCTTGAGGACGATGCGCAGGAATGGGAGAAGACGATCAGAGAATGTCGTTTTTCACATTTTCCGATTATTGATTCAAATCAGGAAGACGTTGTAGGAATTCTTGATACGAAAGATTATTTTCGTTCAGAAGATAAGTCAAAGGAATACGTAATGAAGAATGCGGTGGATGATCCGTATTTTGTGCCGGAGAATATGAAGGCCAACATATTGTTTGCACATATGAAGAAGGTTAGGATTTATTTTGCAGTTGTACTTGATGAGTACGGAGGAATGAGTGGAATTGTAACCCTTCATGATCTGGTAGAAGCTTTAGTTGGTGAGTTAGAAGAGGAAGAGATGCCGGCAAAACCAGAAGATATTAAAAAAATCAAAGAAGATGTCTGGCGGATTCAGGGCTGTGCACAGCTTGACGAGGTATCGGAGGCTCTTGGTGTAGAGTTTCCGGAAGTGTTTGATACTTTTAGTGGTTTTGTGTGGGATGCAATCGGGAGAGTTCCGGCAGAAGGAGAGAAGTTTTCTCTGGAAGTGAATGATTTAAAGATAGATGTAAAAAATATTGAGAATCATATGGTGGACTATGCAATTGTGCGAAAAGTTAAGAAAAGAGGAAGCAATGAAGCGGATATTTGATTTGTTAAAAAAGCAAAGTCCAAGCAGGATTATTGCACTGGGTTTTGGCGCAGTAATCCTGACGGGAGCAATACTATTGATGATGCCTTTTTCTGTGAAAAAAGGAGTACATCTTTCTTTTCTTAATGCATTGTTTACCTCAACGAGCGCTGTTTGCGTTACCGGTCTTGTAGTAGTAGATACGGCAGACAGCTTTACTGCGATAGGGCAGATGGTTATTACTATGTTGATACAGATTGGTGGTCTGGGAATTGCTTCTGTCGGTGTCGGACTGATTATCGCAGCAGGTAAAAGAGTAAGCATTAAAAGCCGTCTGATGGTAAAAGAGGCATTAAATGTTGACACCTATGGCGGAATGGTGCGTCTGGTGCGGGTCGTTCTTGCGATTACCCTTGGATTTGAGGCAGTAGGAGCGCTTATCAGTTTTATTGTATTTAGGAAAGATTATTCGCCATTACATGCAATAGGGATAAGTATTTTTCATTCTATTGCTGCATTTAATAATGCTGGCTTTGATAATCTTGGAGGAATGCATAATCTGATTCCCTACAAAGATAATATTTTACTAAATATAACAACAGATATTTTAGTAATTGCCGGCGGTCTTGGATTTCTTGTTCTTGTAGATATTGTGAAGCAAAAACATTTTAAAAAACTTTGTCTGCATTCAAAGGTTGTTGTTTCTATGACAGCAGTACTTCTGCTTGGAGGTATGTTTATTTTAAAGGCAACAGAAAAAAATATCACATGGATGGGTGCATTTTTTCAGAGTATGACAACGAGAACAGCAGGATTTTCTACGTATGATATTGGAAATTTTTCAAAAGCAGGTTTATTTGCAATGTGTATTCTTATGTTCATCGGTGCCTCTCCGGGTTCAACGGGAGGTGGTGCAAAGACAACGACCATTTTTGCGATGATACAGGCTTTAAAATGTTTGGGAAGGAAAAAGTCTGCACATGCTTTCCGGCGCAGCATATCTGATGAGAATATTTCAAAGGCATTTATGATTACAGTATTATATGTCGGCATTTTATGCACTGCTACATTTTTGATATGTGTATTTGAGCCGGAATATGATTTTATACAGCTTATATTTGAAGTGACATCTGCATTCAGTACCGCAGGACTTTCTACAGGAATTACTCCGGAACTTGGCATAGCTGCAAGAATACTTCTTATTCTGTTAATGTTTACGGGACGTGTTGGTGCATTTACACTTCTTTCTGTATGGAGTAAAGATACTACACCGAATGCAAGATATTCTGAAGAAATGATTTCGATTGGATAGAAGAAAGGATATAAAGATGAAAAAGAAGCGTGGAACAGCTTATGGAGTGATTGGACTTGGACGTTTTGGAACAGCACTTGCTATCGCCCTTTCACAGGCAGGAAAAGAAGTAATCGCAGTTGATAGAAGTGAAGAAAAAATTAAAAATATCCGTCGTTATACAGATTATGCGTTTGTAGCAGAGAATCTGGGAATTGATGCGTTAAGGGAAATAGGAATCCAGAACTGCGATGTTGCAATTATCTGTATTGGAGAAAAAGTCGATGTCAGTATTTTAACAACAATGTCTGCACTAGAACTTGGAGTGCCGCATGTTATTGCCAAAGCGACAAGTGAAGAGCAGGGAGCAGTATTAAAGAAGCTTGGAGCAGAGGTAGTCTATCCGGAACGTGATATGGCACTTCGCCTTGGGAAAAAATTAATATCGGATAATTTCCTTGATTTTGTTTCTTTAAGTAACAATATAGAAATCCGTCAGATTCCAGTTGGGAAAAATCTGATCGGAAAAAGTGTGCAGGAATCAGAAATCCGTCGAAAGTATCAATTAAATATTATCGCTTTAGAAAATAATTCGGAAACGAATATTGAAATTATGCCGGATTATCGCTTTAAACATAATGATATTATTGTAGTAATTGGAAAAACCGAAAATATGGATAAATTCGAAGAAGAAAATTAGTCTGGATATTTTAAGAAGGATGTTTTAAAGTTAAAGAAGAATAGGTCATGCATTATATGACACACACCTCGCAGTAAGAATGCCTTGGTATTCTTGAACAAAGTATTTATGAAAAAGAACAAAAGTATCGAAAGCAAAAGAAAGGTAGAAAAGAATGACAAAAGAACAGTTTATGATGGAATTAGAACAGTCTCTGCAAGGAGAGGTATCTGCGTATGAATTGTCCGATTCTTTAACATATTACAGGCAGTATTTTGAGGACGAGATCCGTAATGGAAAAAGTGAGGAGGATGTGATCCGGGAGTTAGGAAGTCCACGTCTTATCGCACGTTCTATTATTGATGCTCATGGGAATGAGGGGGCCGCTTCCGGTAATTCAGGTTATGAAGATAGCGATTACAGGGAAGGCTCGTACAGTAATTATGGAAGTTCGTATGATTCTGAAAGAGGCGATATTGAAAGCAGCGGACAGCGGGGAAGCGGAACGCTGCAGAATGCTGGAAGAATGATCATGACAATCATTATATCAGCACTTATATTTTTTGTTGTGTTATTCTTGCTTCGAGCATTGTTACCAGTCGCAGTTGTAATTATTGCAATCGTGTTCATTGTTCGTTTGATTCGTGGATAGAGTAAGAGCATATAAAAAGGAGGCAATTATGATACGGGAAGAATTATTAGAGAAAGTATCCGGGAAGAGAGAAGAGTTCATTTCCTGGTATCATGAATTCCATCAGATACCGGAATTGGGTTTTGAGGAAGAAAAAACAACAGAATTAATCTGTGAGAAGCTTACTGCGATGGGAATTCATCCACTTCGTTTGGATCCAACAGGAGTAACCGCATATATTGGACCACATGATGCCTATACAGTAGCACTTAGAGCGGATATTGATGGTCTGAGAGTTTCAGAAGATACGGATCTGCCATTTCAGTCAAAACATCCGGGAAAGATGCATGCCTGTGGACACGATGGACATATTGCAGGGCTTTTAGGGGCAGCCTCCATATTAAAAGAGATGGAATCAGAACTTACAGTACGTGTCAAGCTGATTTTTCAGCCATCTGAAGAGAATACAAAAGGTGCAAAACATATTATTTCACAGGGAATCTTAGAAGATGTTGATGAGATATTTGGCCTGCATCTGTTTTCAGATATAAAGGCCGGCGAGATTTCGATAGAACCGGGAGCAAGAATGGCACAGACAGACCGTTTTTCTATTACTTTTATCGGCAAAGGCGGCCATGCAGCAAAACCACATCAATGTGTGGATGCTACGGTTATGGCAGCGGATTTTGTGATGAATATACAGACAATTGTAGCAAGAGAATTAGACCCGATCGAAGGAGCGGTTGTCACAGTCGGTTCCTTAAAATCAGGAACACAGTATAATATCATTTCAGGAAAGGCAGTATTAGAAGGGACTTGTCGAAGTTATTCTGAAATAGTAGCACAGCATCTACAGGATGCCATCCGAAGAAGAGCGGAAGCAGTCGCTGACAGCTACGGTGGGAATGTAAAGATTGCTTATGAGCAGGGTTCCCATCCACCGGTACTTAACGACGAAGCACTTTCCCGCCGGATCGCAGACGAAGCGGAGCAGCTATTAGAGAATAGAAAGCTGGTCCATATCGCACCATTGATGCTTGGAGAAGACTTCTCCTGGTACCAGAAAGAAGTTCCGGGCGTATTTGCTTTCGCAGGCTGTGGCACACCGGGAAGAAAGTGTTATCCGAATCATCATCCGAAGTTTGAAATCGAAGAATCTGCACTTGCTGATGGAGTACTGCTTCATTTGGCAGCGGTAGTTTCGGCGATGCATCGGGAGAAGGAAAAGTAGAGTATATAATTTTGGGATTGGATTTTCCAGTTTGTTAGTATAGAGTAAAGGATGTAATTTATAAAAAATGTATTTATAAATGGAAGTCATGCCATATAAGTATGTGAGTAGAAATTATTTAATTAAATATTATTTTAGAAAAAAGTTTCTTGCAGAAAAAATGTAAGAAACTTTTTTATTAAGATTATATGTAATATTTAATTAAATAAAGAAAAAGTTGAAAGAAAAAAATAAGTGTGCTATCATGAATGTACAAAAATAAATACAATATTGCTTTTGAGAGGGTATTATATGGAGAAAAAGTATATTGCGCATATTAATGAAGAATTAAAAACAGAACAAACAGTAAAGGAACATAGTGAAAATGTTGCGATGTTAGCAGAAGAATATGCTGTTGAAAGATTTAAGAAGATAGCATATGTAACAGGGTTATTACACGACTGTGGGAAGTATCAGGAATCTTTTCAAAAAAGAATATCAGGAAGTGATATACGGGTAGAACATTCAACTTGTGGAGCAATTATTGTAAAAGATATGTCGGAGAATAAATCCAGATATCCATTAGGGATTTTGTCAAGAATGATGGAATATTGTATAGCCGGGCATCATTCAGGAATACCAGATGGTGGAACTACAAATGATTATGAGACGGATCCGACATTAACTGGAAGATTAAAAAGGGAATTTGAAGATTTTTCTAGATATAAAGAAGAATTAGAAATACCGGAACTAGATGAGAAAGATTTTCTGCAATTTCTGTTATCAGATTGTGACAATAGTGAAGAGAAAGTACTAGATAAGATTGCGTTTTTGACAAGATATTTATTTTCATGTCTTGTGGATGCGGATTCAGAAGATACGGCGAATTTTTGTAGAGTTGGTGAAAGACCAAGAGAATTAAAAGGGGATTTTGGAGTAGCGTTAGATAATGTAAATCAAAGATTAGAAAGTTTTCAGGTTGAAACAGAGCTTCAAAAAGCCAGGGCATTGTTACAAAGCCAGGCATTTGAAAATGCAAAAACAACTGCGGAAATTTATCTATTGAATATGCCAACGGGAAGTGGAAAAACCTTGGCGAGTGTTAAGATTGCGTTAGAACGAGTGATTTTACAAAAGAAAAAAAGAATCATTTATGTAATACCTTATAATAGTATCATTGATCAGACTGCAGAAGTTTTTAATGAGCTGTTTCAAAATAATTTAGAGATATTAAGGCATCAATCTACATTTGATTATGAAAATATAGATGAAATGGATGAAGATTATAAAGAAGCGGCTAAGATAGCAATAGAAAACTGGGGGAATACGAAGTTTATTATTACTACAACGGTACAATTTTTTGAGTCAATTTATTCAAACAAGCGTGGAAAGTTACGCAAGATACATAATATGGCTGATAGTATTTTAATATTTGATGAAGCACATATGATGCCGGAGAAATATTTACAGCCATGTCTGCAGGCAGTTGCGTATATTACCAAATATTTGCAAAGTGAAGCGGTTTTTCTAACAGCAACAATGCCGGATTATTTAAGCTTGATAAGAAAATATGCAGTGACAGACAGTAAAATTATAAACTTAATTGAAGATAAGTCATTATTTAAAAAGTTTCAAAAATGTAATTATAATTATTTAGGAGAGATAGGAGAAAATGAATTGCTTGCCAAGAGTTCATTAAGTCCATCCTCATTAATCATCGTGAATACAAGAAAAGCAGCAAGGAAACTATATAAGAAGATTTCAGGGAAAAAGTATCATTTATCTACATATATGACAGCGTTAGACAGGGCAATCATATTAAAGAATATTAGAAAAGAATTAAAGTGCTTGGAAAAAGAATTCCCAGATTTTAAAAATGTACCGGAAGAGAGACAGATTACTATTGTTTCTACATCGTTAATAGAAGCTGGTGTAGATTTGGATGTGTACACAGTTTTCAGGGAATTAAAAGGACTGGATAATATTTTACAGGCAGGAGGACGATGCAATAGAGAGGGAAAAAGGGAAAAAGCAGATGTGTTTGTGTTTGAACTGCTTGATTCAAAAAAGAAGGCGATATCAGTAGAAATGGATATAACAAGAGATTTATTAAAAAAATATGATGATATTTCTGATTCGGCCTGTATAGAAGAGTATTATGAAAGAATTTTTTCGCTTAAGGAAGATAGTATATCTCAAAATACGATGCATTGTATTTGTGATAATTTTAGATATATTCCATTTAAGAAATATGCAGAGAATTTTGAATTGATTGATAGTAGAACAGTTTCTCTAGTAATTCCAAGAGATGAGAAAAGTAGACAGATGGTAGCAGATTTAAAGTATAAGCAAACAGTGAATGAGAGGAACTTACAGAATTATACCTGCTCTTTATATAAAAATGAGTTGGACGATTTAATAAAACAAAATGTGGTAGATGACTTTGGGACAGGCATTTATTGTCTTACTAATTTGGATTATTATGACGAAGAAATAGGCCTTTTATTTGAAGCAAGAGATTATCTTTTATAATGAAAGTGAGGGGAGAATAATGAGTTATGGATTTAAAGTATTAGTAGAGGGGGATTATGCCTGTTTTACCAGGCCGGAGCTTAAGGTTGAAAGGGTAAGCTATGATGTACCCACTCCAGGAGCTTTGGAAGGAATGCTAAAAAGCGTGTATTGGAAGCCTGCTGTTCGATATGTAATTGATAAGATTATTGTATTCCATCCAATTGATTTTATTAATATACGAAGAAATGAAGTAAAAGAAAAAGTGAAATTTAAAGCAGTTAAAAATCAAATGAAAGGGAAAGCGGAAAGTCCATGTATCTATACCTCGAAAATCAGGAGTCAGAGAGCCTCTATGGTATTAAAAAATGTGAAATATGGGATAGCGTTTCATTTTGAATTGACAGGTCTGAAAAATGAAGAGGAGCAGGATGCGGAAAAAAAGCACTATAATATTATTAAACGACGTTTAGAAAAGGGACAATGTTTTAGAACACCATGTTTAGGATGCAGTGAATTTCCGATAAAGAGTATTTCATTACTGGAGAAATTTGATGAGAATATGATCAGTGAAGAAATTATTGCAATGGGAGATGTTGATTTGGGGTTTATGAGTTATAAAGTACAGTTTGAAGATGGTGGAAAGCCGATTAATGGAGACTGGGATAATCCTAAATTTTCAGATAAAGCATCTACGCTTTACTATCGCCCACATATGATAAATGGGGTTATTGATGTAGAAAAATACAGGGAGGGACTTAAATGCTAATTCAGGCACTATGTGATTATTATGATATTTTATCGGCAGAAGGAAAAGTTCTTCCAGAAGGATATTCTAAAGTAAAGATTCATTACCTCATTTCTTTGACGGAAGAAGGAACGATAGATAATATAATAAATGTGCAGAGAGAAATTGCGGAATCTAAAAAAGGGAAGGTGGTAAAAAGACTAGTTCCTAAAGAAGTAAAAATGCCAGAAAGGACAGAAAAATCTGGAATTGAAGCAAATATTTCAGAACATAGACCTTTGTACATTTTTGGATTAAATAGAGATAAAAAAACAGGTGAATTATCTACGGAAGATAGGACAGGAAAGGCAAAAAAATCTCATAAAGCATTTGTAGAGAAAAATTTAGAATTTATCGAAGATTTAAAGTCTCCTATAATAGATGCCTATCGACAATTTCTATTAAATTGGAATCCAGAAGAGGAATTAGAAAATAAATTTCTGTTAGGGTTAGGAAAAGATTATGAGACCTCTGGGTTTTCCTTTGCTTTATCAGGAAAATCAGATACGACATTATTATACGAGGATATTGAGTTAAAGAAAAAATGGGATGCTGTATGTAAAACTGATAGAGAAATGGAAAACGAAAAAACATTTGCACAGTGTGCCATTACAGGAGAAGAAGAACCGATAGCAAGAATACATGGGAAAATAAAGGGAGTATATGGTGGCCTGGCAACAGGAAGCGTGTTGATTGGATTCAATAATAATTCAGAAAGCTCTTATGGAAATGAACAATCTTATAATAGTAATATTTCAGAAAAAGTTATGAAAAAGTATACGGAGGCTTTGAATGTTTTATTAAGCAGCAAACACAAAATATTGTTAGACGGTATGACGATTGTTTTCTGGGCTATGGATAAAGGAGAAGAATATGAAGATTTATTCCTAAAGATGCTTTCTCAAACAACAGATAAAATAAAAGCAAAAGAACTTTCCAATATACTTCAAAAACTTATGGGAGATGGACAAAAAGGAAAAGTGTTAAAAGAACATTTTTTAGAATTGGATAAAATAGATGAAAATGTAGATTTTTACATATTGGGATTGAAACCAAATTCTTCAAGGCTGTCTGTGAAATTTATTTTCAGAAAAAAATATGCAGATATATTATGGAACATTTCAAAATTTCAGCAGGAATTAAAAATAGTAGGTGGACTTGATATTGTGTCGATTCATCGTATTTACTTTGAATTGACTTCTCCGGAGTATAGAATGAAAGATGATAAAAATAATAAAATAAATCCGGCGTTATCGGCAAAAATATTTGAGTCTATTATTTATGGCACTCCTTATCCAAATGCTTTATTAGAGACAGTAGTTCGAAGAGTCAGAGTGGATAGTGGAAGTGAAAAGTTAAATGGTGTAAGAGCAGGAATGATAAAAGCATATATTAACAGAAATTATAAAAAGGAGGAATTAAAAATGGCATTGGATAAAGAAAATAAGGGGCAGGCATATTTGTCTGGAAGACTTTTTGCCGTCTTAGAAAAGTTGCAGCAGGAGGCACATCAAAATACCCTTAATCGAACGATTAAGGATTCTTATTTTTCATCAGCATCTGTAAATCCTCAAATGATTTTTCCAAAATTGCTTCGTTTAGGACAGGCACACTTGAAGAAAGTTTCATATCCTGCTTTTTATAATAAATTAATAGGTGAGATTATAGATTCGTTGAATGGAGGCTTTCCTAAACTGCTTTCATTAAAAGAACAGGGAGAATTTATAGTAGGATATTATCAGCAATATCAGAGCTTTTTTGAAAAAAATGAAAAGAATGCAAGTAAAGAAGAGGAGGAAAAATAATATGGCACTGAATAATAGATATGATTTTGTTATGATTTTTGATGTGGAGAATGGAAATCCTAATGGGGATCCAGATGCTGGAAATGCTCCTAGAATGGATGTAGAGTCGGGGTTGGGATATGTGACAGATGTATGCCTGAAGCGTAAGATAAGAAATTATGTGGAACTTGTAAAGGAGGGAGTTCCGGGATATAACATACTGATAAAACCAGACAAGCCATTAAATGAAAAATTTGCGGAAGCATATAGAACTGAAAATTTAGAAACTGGGAAAAAAGGAAAAAATGTAGATGATGTAAAAAAAGCAAGAGAATATATTTGCAAAAATTATTTTGATGTAAGAGCTTTTGGAGCGGTAATGTCAACGGGAGATGACCCTTGCGGAATAGTAAGAGGACCAGTGCAGATTAATTTTGCCAGAAGTATTTCTCCAATAAATGCATTAGATATTACTATTACCCGTCAGGCAAAAACATCTGAAGTGCGTAATCAAAAAAGTGGTGATACGGAGATGGGAAGAAAAAGTATTATTCCATATGCATTATACAGGGCAGAGGGTTATGTGTCAGCCGCTCTTGCTAATAAATCAACAGGATTGACAGAAGAGGATGTAGAGCTTTTATGGACATCAATTATAAATATGTTTGAAAATGATCATAGTGCTGCAAGAGGAAAAATGTGCATGAGAAAGTTGTATGTTTTTAAACATGATAATGTTCTGGGAAGTTGTCCATCTCATATTTTATTTGATAAGATAACAATTCAGGAAAAAGAGGGAAGGATTCCTCGGTCATTAGAAGATTATGTTATTCAGGTTGATAACAATATGCCGCAGGGAGTGGAGATGATAGAAAAATTATGAGTAGTGTAGAAATTGCAATTCGCTCTATCCAACATTATTTATACTGCCCACATCGATGGGGACTTTTGGAAATTGATAAAGCATGGGAAGAAAATATCTTTGTCACAAAAGCAAATTTGATGCATAAAAGAGTGCATGATCCAAAGAAAAATTATATTTCTAGAGGGAAAAAAGTTTTTACATCAGTTCCGATATATAATGATTTGGAACCCTATAATTTATATGGAATGACCGATTGTATGGAGTTGCACGAAAATAAAAACGGGATATCTATTAATGGAAGTAAGGAGAAGTATCAGATAGTTATTGTCGAATATAAACCGACAAAACCAAAAAATCAAGAATATCGGGAAGATGACTTAATGCAAGTATTTGCACAAAAGTTGTGTATAGATTTTGTATTTGGAGGTGATTGTAAAGGGGTTATTTATTATGGAGACGTGAAGAAAAGAGTTGCCTTACCTTTACAAGAACATTTTCAACAGTACGATGATTTTTTGAGAAAAACTTTAGAAGAAATGAGAGATTATTTAGAAGAAGGCGAAATCCCTCCTATTAGAAAAAATCAAAAGTGTAGTGGATGTTCAATGAAAGATTTATGTATGCCATCAATGAAAAAGATTAATGACGTTCGAAACGAGATAGAGAAAATTGAAAGGGCATCAATATGAGAAAACTTTTAAATACAGTTTATATATTGCAAGAACAGGCATATTTGACATTAGACGGAGAAAATCTGGTATGTAAAATAGATGGAGAAACAAAACTTCGTATTCCGTTCGAAAATGTAGAAAATATAGTTTGTTTCAATTATCTGGGTTGCTCTCCAGCATTAATGGGAAAGTGTGTTAGTAAAACAATACCTATTAACTTTATTTCACCGCAGGGGAAATTTTTGGCAAAGGTATGTGGTGAAACAAAAGGAAATGTTTTTCTGAGAGTACAGCAGATAGACAAGTTTAGAGCTGAAGGTTTATTATTAACACAAAATACTATGGCAGCAAAATTTAGTAATTGCAGACAGTTAATACGTAGAACATTGCATGATAATGCGGAGTTAAGAGAAGATGAAGATATACAGAAAGTATTAGAAGTTTTGAAGGAGGGAATTGATAAAGTTTATGAGGCGAAGTCCATTGAAGAGGTAGTGGGAATTGAAGGATTTTGTGCAAAAAATTATTTTTCCATATTTAACAAACTTATTACAAATAAAAAAGTTGATTTTGAATTTCAATTAAGAACGAAACATCCACCATTAGATCCAGTGAATGCATTATTATCCTTTGTTTATACATTAGCAACAAACGAAGTGGCGGCAGCATTAGAAACAGTTGGATTAGATAGCTATATAGGATATTGTCATACATTAAGAAGTGGGCGAACTTCATTAGCTTGTGATTTAGTGGAAGAAATAAGATGTATTGTGGAGAGATTTGTAATTACACTTCTGAATTTAAAAATAGTAGGAGAGAAAGATTTTGAACAAAAAATTTCTGGAGCTGTTTGGTTGAATGAAGAAGGGAGAAAAAAGGTTCTTTCTAAATGGCAGGAGAAAAAACGTTCTACAATGACACATCCATATTTGAAACAGAAAATTCCTCGTGGTTTGTTGCCATATGTACAAAGTAATTTGTTGGCGAAGTATGTGCGAGGAGAAATAAGTACATATCCTTCATTTTTGCTTAAGTAATATATTAAAAACGAGGAAGTGAATAATAATGATGGTTTTGATAAGTTATGATGTAAGTACGACATCACCGGCGGGGAAAAAACGGTTACGAAAAGTTGCAAAAGAATGTCAGAATCATGCCCAGAGAGTTCAAAATTCTGTTTTTGAGGCAGATTTAGATTATTCTTCATTTTTAAAATTAAAAGAAAAACTCATGGATTTAATAGATAAGGAAGAGGATAGTCTTCGATTTTATTATTTGGGGAATAATTGGGAGAGAAGAGTAGAACATATAGGTGCAAAGAAGACATATAATCCAGAAGGGGTTATAATCATTTGATTTTTAAATGAAACAGGCGAACTACTGGTGATTAAAAAAATCTAGGAGGTTCGCTTGAAAAAAATCCGTTTTAACGGTAAAATTAATATAATTCTAAATGAATTATAGGTCCATCCTGTAATATATGGGAATAATGTGATTGAAATATACTATATATAGCGGTCACATCCCACACGGGATGTGTGAGTAGAAATTATAGTCGCTACTCTTGCTTCTAATGCCTCCAGATGTCACATCCCACACGGGATGTGTGAGTAGAAATTAACTCTGGCAGTTCAACTTCGCCAGATACTCCGTCACATCCCACACGGGATGTGTGAGTAGAAATCATCACGATCGAGGCGAATAGAGCATGATAGAGAGTCACATCCCACACGGGATGTGTGAGTAGAAATCTGATATAATCATCAGGGCGGCCCCTCCGAGCATTGTCACATCCCACACGGGATGTGTGAGTAGAAATTTGTCCGCCTATGGGACAGTCAGGCGCCAGTTTTGTCACATCCCACACGGGATGTGTGAGTAGAAATCACGGTATCAGATGCCACTGCCATTGCAGTTATGTCACATCCCACACGGGATGTGTGAGTAGAAATCAAATGTATTATAATCACGCGTATGACAGTGCCGTCACATCCCACACGGGATGTGTGAGTAGAAATTTGATTATAAAAATATGGAGCTGATAGCATATGGTCACATCCCACACGGGATGTGTGAGTAGAAATGTATGCATGAACAATTAGCTGATTACTTTTGTGTCACATCCCACACGGGATGTGTGAGTAGAAATGTATGCATGAACAATTAGCTGATTACTTTTGTGTCACATCCCACACGGGATGTGTGAGTAGAAATTACAATATAGGCGGCATATCCACAAGCTGTATAAGTCACATCCCACACGGGATGTGTGAGTAGAAATCTTTGCTATCTCTACCAATTCTTGCGGCTTTCCGGTCACATCCCACACGGGATGTGTGAGTAGAAATTTTGTTTCCTGTCTCATTATATTTCTCAATGCATTGTCACATCCCACACGGGATGTGTGAGTAGAAATTGATGTAAGAATATCAAAAAGATAAAACAAAAAGGTCACATCCCACACGGGATGTGTGAGTAGAAATTCAATCCCAAGACAAAGTTCTGTTCCAGAGAATGTCACATCCCACACGGGATGTGTGAGTAGAAATTACAAGGTACTTTCTGACCGTTTATTTTGACCTGTCACATCCCACACGGGATGTGTGAGTAGAAATTTATATCGTAAACAATAAAAATTTAATCCGGTTCCGTCACATCCCACACGGGATGTGTGAGTAGAAATTTACCACTGTGCCTATCTCTCTAGCATTTTTATAGTCACATCCCACACGGGATGTGTGAGTAGAAATTTCCAACAATTTAAAATCCACGATTGGTTTATAAGTCACATCCCACACGGGATGTGTGAGTAGAAATATTTTAAGTGTCCGAAATGCAGTAGAGAATACACCGTCACATCCCACACGGGATGTGTGAGTAGAAATAGACAGCCTGGCAGAGGAATACATCAGGATTCCGTCACATCCCACACGGGATGTGTGAGTAGAAATTCTTCGCCGCTGAAACCACTGCTCCTACTCCACCGTCACATCCCACACGGGATGTGTGAGTAGAAATCTTTGATACCGTTCGCAACACTCTTAGCCGCCCGTCACATCCCACACGGGATGTGTGAGTAGAAATGCTCTGAAAGCGTCAAAAGAAGTTATTGACGGTGTCACATCCCACACGGGATGTGTGAGTAGAAATAATGCTGGCATTATCGCATCAACCTTCGAGCCAGAGTCACATCCCACACGGGATGTGTGAGTAGAAATCTATTCGCCCTGAAATCGGTTTGCCTGAAACCAGTCACATCCCACACGGGATGTGTGAGTAGAAATTCAAAAATGAAGTGAATGAAAGCTTAAATGCCTGTCACATCCCACACGGGATGTGTGAGTAGAAATTTATAACGATGCAAAAATGCAGGTAAAAGAGACCGTCACATCCCACACGGGATGTGTGAGTAGAAATTGCCGGGGGAGGTGGGGCAAGCGTGGGGATTGAGTCACATCCCACACGGGATGTGTGAGTAGAAATACTCGCCACAGGCTATGGAGACCACGAAGACCGTAGTCACATCCCACACGGGATGTGTGAGTAGAAATCCGGACAAGGTTAGAGCTATTCTAGGACTGGACAGTCACATCCCACACGGGATGTGTGAGTAGAAATTCGTTCTTCCTGCCTTCGTACCTCTGGGGCGGGTGTCACATCCCACACGGGATGTGTGAGTAGAAATGATCAACTAAATCGACTAAAACAACAGCAGGCACCGTCACATCCCACACGGGATGTGTGAGTAGAAATTCGAGAAGGTCTGGAAATAATGCTCAAACATATCCGTCACATCCCACACGGGATGTGTGAGTAGAAATTAGAAAATGGTAGCGGTTCTTGCGGTTCAATCGCGTCACATCCCACACGGGATGTGTGAGTAGAAATTTGATACTGGTCAAGGTGGTGGGCGAGGGCATCATGTCACATCCCACACGGGATGTGTGAGTAGAAATTTTACAATACATTTTCGGGTACTATCCGTGGTGCGTCACATCCCACACGGGATGTGTGAGTAGAAATTACAGCATATTACGAAGTACCGAAAGATGCAAAGGTCACATCCCACACGGGATGTGTGAGTAGAAATATAAACGGTTTAATTTCTAGTGTTACTCAAAATTGTCACATCCCACACGGGATGTGTGAGTAGAAATATTGACCATCATGTCAGTAGCGTTGATTATCTGGTCACATCCCACACGGGATGTGTGAGTAGAAATTAATAACGCAAACAATACAAGAGACATCATTGACGTCACATCCCACACGGGATGTGTGAGTAGAAATTAAACCACCTGTCAAGGCGTGTGAAGAGTATTAGTCACATCCCACACGGGATGTGTGAGTAGAAATTTAAATAAAAATGTTGATTTATTTTCACACTTGGTCACATCCCACACGGGATGTGTGAGTAGAAATTGGCAAATACAACTATAGGAGCTTAGAGGACATCTAGTCACATCCCACACGGGATGTGTGAGTAGAAATCATTAACTTAATAGTTAATAAAATAGTTTCTACGTCACATCCCACACGGGATGTGTGAGTAGAAATTACAAGTCGCAATTCAAATTCTAGGAATCTGTAGTCACATCCCACACGGGATGTGTGAGTAGAAATAAAAAATATTGCAAAGAGCATGAATATTGCGAAGTCACATCCCACACGGGATGTGTGAGTAGAAATTCTATCATCAACGGAAAACACTGATAACCAATTAAGTCACATCCCACACGGGATGTGTGAGTAGAAATTTTTGGGGCAGGCATTGCCGATGCTGACACAATGTCACATCCCACACGGGATGTGTGAGTAGAAATTTTAACAAAGGCTGTTCAAAACGTAACAAAATGGGTCACATCCCACACGGGATGTGTGAGTAGAAATCTTTTGCGTTATTGAACCAATCATTTGTTAAGCGTCACATCCTGTTATTGACCTCTTAAAATAGCGTAATAATGATTAGCTTGCGTGTCTCTGGATTGTTCTGTATACTGTCATTAGTTTACAGAAAGAAAAAAGTCTCAGAGCACCTTCCCTGGAAAGTCGTGTACTCTGAGACCTGGTCGCTAAAACCATGGTTATTATATCAGACTATACGTTAACCCTCAAGGGGAATTCAGGTGTTTTTTGTTGAGAGCAGTGTGACCAGCCATATATGTCCCAGATGTCAGGGGATTCTTGCCTACCGGGATT
>NZ_VULP01000040.1:0-24922 GCF_009697165.1 Anaerobutyricum soehngenii
TTGAGTTTGGTCACTTACATTATACATGAAAAAGGGGGTCATTGCTTTTTTATTCGTAAAAAGTGATGAAATCCTTGAAAATATAAGGTTTTAAACAAAAATAGGACTGTAAAACTTTACAGTACCTTTCTTATTCTGGAGAGGGTTATATGATACGTAATAGGGATGGAAGCTTATCTGCGGGAAATGCAGATCGAATCCGTGGAGGCCAGTATCTTTTAAGTGGAAAAGATAATATGGGTATTTACACGGATGCCTATCAGGATATGTTTATTGACTGTAAAGATGTAACAGTGGAAAAACTCTATAAACTGGCTGGATATCGCTATGAAGATATGGATTTTCAGCGTGATATTGAACGTGTGATTGGTACAACAGGTTCCGCAGAATGCCATATTTTCCAGATTGATGCATCCATGCCAACAGAGCTTGCTACTGTACAGTGGGTATGTATGGCTAATGCAGATTGTTCTACATTTGTACCATTCTATGGCGCATTATTAACAGATACTTCTAAAGCTTATAAATTAGAGGCATTAAAGTACAATCCAGATTCTGCATACTGGACTTTCAGAAATGTAGGATATCTGTGTGAAGAGGGAGAGAACAGAACTCTTTACAGACCGGGAGTTACAGCATTTTATGAAACTTATATGAAGACAGTAGAAGAATTACAGAAGAATGTAAATAAACAGATGCTGAATGTTTATAATACAGACAGAGAGAATCTGGAATATTATGCAACAAATCTTGGTATTGCGATTGGTGATGAGACACTTGGATTTGCAAGAACATTATCTTCTGAGGTAAAAGACGTACAGTTATATAATAAGTACAGAAATACACGTTGGTATCCAAAGCCTAGAGTTTATGAGCAGTCCAGCCTCAGTGCAAAGGATATCGTCTACGATTTATCCATGGTAGTAGCACCAGCAAAGAAAGCAGATAATACTGTTACACCAGCTCCTGCCAAAGTAACAGCTCCGGCAGCTATAAAAGTAAGAGCAAAAGCATTAAAAGGCAAAAAAGTAAAAGTGTCTCTGAAGAAGACTGCACAGGCAGCAGGATATGAGATTGCATATTCTACGAATGTAAACTTTACAAAGAAGACAACGAAGGTTGTTTCTACAAAGAAAGTTACAAAGACAATCAAGAAACTGAAAAAGAAAAAGACATATTATATCAAGGCAAGAGCTTACAAGTTAGACGGTAAGACAAAAGTCTATGGAAGATGGAGTCTGATTAAGAAAGTCACAATCAAGAAATAAATATTGACCCACAAGCAGACGAACGAAAAATAAGTGAACGAAAAAGCCATTATACGGAGTACATTTTCTGTATAATGGCTTTTGCTTTGTACCCAATTTTTTATTAAAACAGGATACAGGATTTGTGAAAATTAACTGTTTATCACTTTTTTCTGGATTTCTTCTCCACTTTGTGCTATGATTTCACAGGTATATTGTTTGAAATGAGTTTATGTAATCAGGGGAGATGTGAAATGGAAAAGAAAGATATTTTTGATAAGATTATGGCGCTTCCGGGATTGAATATTTTTGAGAGCATCTATTATAAATATAAAGAAGTATTGTTATATTTGTTTTTTGGAGGGTTAACTACAGTCATCAGCATTGGTTCTTATAGTTATTGTGATGTGGCATTACATATGAATCCTCTTGTAGCGAATATTATTTCATGGATTCTGGCGGTATTATTTGCTTATGTAACGAATAAAATATGGGTATTTAATGCAGAGAGACATGGAGTAAAGGAAGTGTTTTTGGAAATCATCAATTTCTTTGGCGGACGTTTGTTTACATTAGTTGTCGAGGAAGTGATTCTTTTGATCTTTATTAACAAACTGCACTTCAACAGTATTTTAGTAAAGGTTGCAGCACAGTTTGTCGTAGTTGTACTGAATTATATTATCAGTAAGCTTATTGTATTTCGTGAGAAGGAATAATCTCTGTAACAAAGAGATCATTATGATTTACTTTGAAGTGAATATCGAAACCTGCGTAGTTCATGCCGTAGATTCGTTCTGGATCATGCTGGTAGGAAGGTCGTGGGTCAAGGGAAAGGCAGTCTAAGAGAGACTGTCTTTTTTCTATGGGGATAAGGTGCAGTAATCCTTCAGGACAGTGGATGACAAGACGGTGCTCTAAAGCTTTTGTGGAAAAGCTTCCGGAAGCTTCCGGATGGGAATCGGTAAAAGCAAGATATGGTTTGATGTCGTAGATTGGAGTACCGTCTAATAAATCTGCACCGGAAATATAGAGCAGTGGTCCTTCCGGAGAAGTGGGGATACATTTTTCTAAGCGTACAGAGGATAGTCCAAGAGGGTTTGGGCGGAAAGGCGCACGACTGGCAAATACTCCTTTTCTTTTATTTCCGCCGAGTCTTGGCGGGCGGACGGTTGGTGTCCACTTGTCACGCTGATTTTTGGAAAACCCCCAAATAAGCCATAGATGGGAGAATTCTTCGATTCCGCGGATGCAGTCCTGATTGCGAAATGGTTCTGTAAATACGATTTTAGCCTGCAGGCTGTTTACTAAACCGCTTTGGCGTGGAATGCCAAATTTTTCTGAAAAATCAGAGTGAATATAGGCAATCGGCTGCAGTGATAATGAAGCGTCAGGGGTGCTGGGGGAATGTTGAAAAGAACTATGTTTAAAATGTGAATCTGTAGGTGAAAATTGTTTTTGTTCCATAAATGATTTCCTCAATAATTTCCTTAAATATTTGTATTGTCGTAATTTCGTTCATATTTTTAGTATAGTGGGTTAAGTTTACAAATACAAGTGCAAAAAAGCTAATTGGGACAAGATAGAAATTGCGTAAAGATAGAATTTGAGTTATAATAAGTAATAATATGCCGGAATGAATGGATAATTTTTAGAACATAAAGCAGCGAAAAATGTCCGGTAAATATAGGAGGATAAAAATGAGAGTTTTAGACAACTTAGTGCCAGAAAAGGTGTTTTATTATTTTGAGGAGCTTTGCAATATCCCACATGGCTCAACGAATACAAAAGCAATCAGTGATTATTGTGTGAATTTTGCAAAAGAAAGAGGTTTGGCATATCATCAGGATGCGGAGAATAATATTATTATCTTAAAGAATGGTTCAAAAGGATATGAGGATTCCAAGCCGGTAATTATTCAGGGACATCTGGATATGGTATGTGAGAAGGAACTACATTAGGTGGAGATGATGGAATTGCGGTAGCAATGGCATTGGCGATTCTTGATGATGATACGCTGGAACATCCACCGATCGAAGCAGTATTTACTGTAGATGAAGAGATTGGTATGCTTGGTGCGGTAGCAATGGATTGTTCTTCTTTGAAGTCTCGTCTTATGCTGAATCTGGATTCTGAGAATGAGGGACATTTTCTTGTTGGATGTGCCGGAGGAATGAGAGTGGATTGTGAATTCCCGGCAGAGAGAAGACGTTGGAACGGTAAGCTGGTTTCTATTCACGTAAGTGGCGTGACAGGTGGACATTCCGGTGTAGAGATTCAGAAACAGGGAGCGAATGCGAATGTTGTTCTTGGAAGAGTTCTTTATGAATTAAAGAAAAAGGCTGATTTTACAGTTGTATCTGTAGATGGTGGATTAAAAGATAATGCGATTACAAGAAGTGCAAGAGCAATCCTTATGTTTGCACCGGGTCAGGAAGATCTTTTCATGGATATCCTTAAGGAACAGCAGGGAATCATTGAAAAAGAATACCATAAGACAGATGCAGGCATGTCTATTGAAGGATTTTTAGAGCTTTCTAAAGAGGATGCAGAAAGTGTTGACGGTGTGCTTCCTATGACGGATGTCTGTGGTAATGCAGTAATCACAGCACTTCGTACATTCCCTTGGGGTGTGCAGAAGATGAGTAAGGATATGGAAGGGCTTGTACAGACTTCTTTAAATCCTGGTATTTTAGAAACAAAAGCAGATACCGTTTCTCTTGTATTTTCTGTACGAAGCAGCGTAGCAAGTGAGAAAGAAGAGCTTTATGATAGATTAGTATGTTTGACAGAAAGTCTTGGCGGAAAGGTAAGCCGTTCCGGTGATTATCCTGCATGGGAATATGTAGAAGATTCCAAGCTCCGTATTTTAATGGGAGATACTTATCGTGAAATGTATAAAAAAGAGCCTGTAATGGAAGTAATCCATGCTGGTGTTGAGTGCGGATTATTCTCCGAGAAGATGCCGGGTCTTGATTGTGTATCTTATGGACCAGACATTTTTGACATTCATACACCACAGGAACGTCTCTCCATTTCAAGTACAAAGAGAATTTATGAATATACGGTAGAAGTATTAAAGAGGCTTAAATAGTGGAAAACAAACATAAGGTGCAGTGTTACGCTGCACCTCTTGAAGGGATTACCGGGTATATTTATCGTAATGCACATCATAAGTTTTTTCATGGAGTAGATAAATATTTTACTCCGTTTGTGACCCCAAAACCGAAAAAAGGCTTAAATACCAGAGAGAAGAATGACATTTTGCCGGAACATAATCAGGATATCGTAGTTGTGCCGCAGATTCTTACGAATAAGTCAGAAGATTTTATAAAAGTGGCACAGATGATGGGAGAGCTTGGGTATAAGGAAGTGAACCTTAATCTGGGATGTCCATCCGGAACGGTTGTTTCTAAGAAAAAGGGAAGTGGTTTTTTGTCAGATCTTGATGGGATGAAAGCTTTTTTTGATGAAGTTTTTTCGGGAGTGAACCTAGCTGTTTCTGTAAAGACAAGACTTGGCATGGAGAAGCCAGAAGAAATAAAAGACTTGATATCTCTCTATAATCAGTTTCCGATTTCGGAAGTAATCATTCATGCAAGGGTAAGAGAAGATTACTATAAGAATCCGGTAAACTACGAGGCTTTTGCAGAAGGTTTTTCACAAAGTATACATCCAGTCTGTTATAACGGAGATATATTTTGTGCGCAGGATGTACAGGAAGTAACAAAGCGATTTCCTAAACTGTCGGCTGTGATGGTCGGCCGGGGAATGATCGCGAATCCTCAGCTTACAGAAAGTTTTGACTGTGAAGGAGACAAAAGCTTAGAATTTTCAAAAGAAGACATAGATTATGCCAGATGGAAGGCATTTCTGGATGAGTTGTGCTATGGATATGAATATATTATGTCTGGCGGAAGAAATGTTTTGTTTAAATTAAAAGAAGTATGGTCTTATATGATTCCGCTTTTCCCGGAATGTGAGAAGTATGGAAAGAAGATAAAGAAGGCAAAGACAGTTGCGGAATACCATACGATCGTGAATGCTCTTTTCCGAGAAGCAGGCGTGCAGTAGATTGTGGTATATCCCCGGAGGTGAATAACATGTGGAAGAAAATAACAGCTGTAACGATGATTTGTATACTGTGTGTTTTTTTCTCTTTTCGTATTACAGATGCGGCAGAAGTATCAGGAACCAAACAGGATGTTACGGATTATAAACAGATATCTGCTTTAATATCAGATACATGGGATGATGATTACTTTGAAAAAATGGTAATTACTCCAGGAACAGATACGATGGAAAAAGATGGAGAACAGGAGCAGGTTTCAGATACATTTGATGTTAGTTCTTCAAAAGCAAAGAGTATAACAAAGTCAGAAGATGTTTTAGATAATTATCTTGATAAGCAGGATGGCGTATATGAAGTCAAAGAGAATACGGACGGAGATTTAGAAGTGACCGCACCATATCAGACGAAGCGTCTTATTGTGGAAAGTGATCAGGTAAAGGATACTTGTGGTGCATCAGAAGTTTATGTCAATGAAATGGATCATGAAACGATTTTACAGTATGATTCAGAGGAAAAAACGGAAGAAGCCTTTCAGCAATTAAGTCGGATCTATTCATCCTGTTATCCGGATAAAGTAGTTTCTGTTGAAGAATCTACGATGGGACTTCCTCTTTCTCAGGGGGGAGAGAATGGCCAGGGAACGTATTCCTGGGGAAGCGCTTATATGGGATTGAATGAATTGAAGAAGCAGGCTGCCTCAAACGGGTATACAAGACGTGTCACCGTTGCGGTAGTTGACACAGGAATTAATACGTCTAATGTTTTGTTTGCAGGACGAAAAGTTTCTTCACAGAGTTATAATTTCTTTGGAAATAATCGTAATGTAAAGGATACCTATGGACATGGTACCCATGTAAGTGGAATTATCGCAGATGCTACGCCGGCAAATGTTGAATTGTTAGTACTTAGAGTATCTAATAATGAGGGAAAGTCTTCTTTGCTCACGATAAAGACAGCATTGCAGTACGCTGTAAGCAAAAATGCAGATGTCGTAAATCTGAGTATGGGATTTATTGATGTGAATGCCAGCTTATATGATTATCTTGATTCGACAATTGATAAGGCATATAATAGAGGAATTCCTATTTGCTGTGCTGCTGGTAATGGAGAAGGTGGAAGTAAAGGTGTGGATGTTCGTTATTGTTATCCAGCCTGCTATAGTAAGACGATCGCTGTTTCAGCAATTAATTACAGTCGGCGGCTTGCCTATTACTCCAATCGTGGAAGTGCCATTGATTTTACAGCTCCGGGAAGTGATATTGTCAGCGCTTACTATAAAGGAAACTTTGCGAAAAGTTCAGGAACATCTATGGCAGCACCTCATATTACAGCGGCGATTGCTTATTTAAAAATGATGCAGTCTAATTTATCGGTAGATGGTATTTATCGGGAATTAAAATTATACTGCGGGGATCTTGGTTCCAAAGGAAAGGACAGTTATTATGGATGGGGCTGTCCGATCATGACGAATCTGTTTCAAAGAGGAATCTCCCATAAGCGGTATATCGTTATTTTCCGTACAACACTGAAAAGTGTATCCAATGTAAAGAAGGGAATCAAAGTTAGCTGGAAAAAGGCATACGGTGCAGATTCCTATTATGTTTATAGAAGAAAGAATAAGGGATCATGGAAAAAGGTAGCGGTCGTGTCTTCTTCAAAAGATTTTTACATTGATAAAAAGGTTAAGCAGGGTAAGAAGTATTCTTATAAAGTACGGGCATATAACGGGGGCGTGTTTGGAGGATTCAGCTCAGTAAAGAAAGCATATTTCTTAAAGCCACTGAAAGAAGTAAAGGTACGGCGCAACACCAAAAGAAAAGCAAAGGTTTTCTGGAAAAAAAGAACATACACAACAACGTATCAGGTTCAGTATGCGACAAACGCTCGTTTTAAAAAGGCAAAAAAAGTATCGGTAAGCCGTAAAAATGGGAGCCTTATTACTAAACAGTTAAAAAAGAAAGTATATTATTTTCGGGTGCGCTATTCTTATAAAAAGGCTGGGGTGAAATCCTGGTCTGGCTGGTCAGAAATCCGAAAGATAAGAATACGTTAAGGAAACCTTAGAAGAGAGTAAAAGAGTAAAAGAGTAAAAATGAATACAGAAAAACAATCGGAAAATACAAATACATTTTCAGAACAGACAAAACGATTAGAACAGCAGATCAACTTTATCCGCGAGATGGATAAAGAAAAGTTTATTGGCAGGCAGACTTATTTATCAGATGGAAAGAGGAAAGAGAATGATGCGGAACATGCATGGCATCTGGCATTAATGACGTTTCTCTTATCAGAATATGCCAATGAACCGATTGATGTGTTAAAAACAATGGTCATGGTGCTGTTTCATGATGTGGTTGAAATTGATGCCGGTGATACATATGCTTATGATGAAGACGGAAAGAAGACCCAGGCCCAAAGAGAGCAGAAGGCAGCCAAAAGGCTGTATGGTCTTTTGCCGGAAGATCAGGGAGCAAAGTTAAAAGCAATCTGGGAAGAATTCGAGGCAAAGAATACACCGGAATCCAGATTTGCACATACGATGGATAACTTGCAGCCGGTCATACTAAATGCTACGACAAACGGGAAAGCCTGGAAGGAACATGGCGTATATCTCAGCCAGTTTATGGGGCGTCAGAAAGATACACCAAAGGGTTCTGAGGTATTATGGCAGTACGAGTGGGAGAAGCTTGTAGAACCATTTTTGAAAAACGGTACGATAAAAGATGATTCTCTTCGGGAATAATAATGTAAGGTAAGTAGCTTTCGTGTTAATAAGAAGAAGGAGTGTAATTCAAGTCGAGCTGCTGCGAGACTTGGCGCGTGATTCTGGTCAGCGTAAGCTGACATATTCTTTACAGAATCACTGCGCATCCTCGCGGAGCGTTTATCTCAGTCGGAGATTGGACTCCCACTGAGACAAATTTGCTGTCACTCACCACCTGAAAGAGGTGGGAGTCTTCTCGACTGAGATAAAAAATCTCAGTATAGTATTTGTGATGAGCATCACCACAGAGACTATACTGAGATTTTTATTTTTATATTTTAAAAGCCTGCCTAAAATTTTACTTAAAATATTATAGGAAGAAAATCAGCATATCGATTAAAAATACCGGAATCAGACAACTGAGTGACCAGAACATATATCCAAAGAAGGATGGCATCTTGATACCGTTTTCTTCTGCAATAGAGCGTACCATAAAGTTTGGAGCGTTACCGATATAGGTGTTGGCACCCATAAATACGGCACCACAGGAAATCGCCATCAGAACCACCTTCGGAATAAAACTGGTTAGCGTTTGTACACCGGAGGTAAATCCAAGAGAAGCTGCGGTAGTAAAGAATACCAGGTAAGTTGGCGTGTTATCAAGGAAGCTTGATAGTGCTCCGGTTATCCAGAAGAACTGCCATGGTTGTGTCAGTCCAAGATCAGCACCTCGTGCTTTCAGAATAAGAAGTGCCGGGATCATGGTGATAAAAATACCGATGAAAAGAATGGCAACTTCTTCGATGGCATCCCAGGTAAAGTGGTTGCTGTCTCGGATTTCCCTCTTTGTTGTTTTAAAAGAAAGATAGGCGGAAGCAAGTATCATTATAATTTCAATAATGGAAGCATAGGATAAAGTTACTCCCATGATCGTAAGTCCTTCACTGAAAACAGGAAATGTTGTAGGAAGGACACCGCTTAAAATAACTGCTGCAACAATGATAAGCATAAAGGCAATGTTGTGAGCGCCATCTAAGTGAAGTTTGATACGCTCGCTTTCCGGACGAATCTCTGGTTTAAAACCATCAGCGATATCCTTCTTGTATGCTTTTGTATCAATCAGGAAAAACAGAGTAAGCAGGATAAGAACATTCAGGAGCATTACAGGAAGCAGATTAAGACTCCAGAAGAATCCAACACCGTTCATAAATCCCATTAAAAGAGGCGGATCACCTACCGGTGTGAGACAGCCGCCGATATTAGAAATAAGGAAAATGAAAAATACCATAATCTGCACTTTGCGATGCCGCCATTTATTTGCTCTTATGATCGGGCGGATCATGAGCATACTTGCTCCGGTTGTTCCAATCCAGCTCGAAAGCAGGGTTCCGATGAGGAGTAATACAACATTTACTTTTGGGCTGCCAGTCAGATCACCTTGTAAACTGATGTTACCGGCAACACAGAACAGACCAAACAGGAGAACAATAAAGGTAAGATAATCACCGAGTGTTACTTCTATTAAATGTTCTAATGCAATATGTCCACCGAAGATTACAGCGAATGGAATGAGAAATAAAAGAGACCAGAAAGCAACGACCCAGGGTTTATGCTTTTCCCACCATTCTTCTTTTATCAGAGGAAATATGGCAATACTCAGGAGCATTCCAGCAAAAGGAATACAACTCCAAAGAGGAAGTGTAGTTCCAAGTGCAGTATCAGAGAGCGCTCCGTCAGCAGCAAATACATGGAGTGGACTAAACAGCAGAAAAGCAGAAAGTCCGGTTAATAGTTTTTTCATTTGTTCAACCTCCTGTATCTTGGCTTGGTACTTATTGTAGCTTCACTAATACGGTACACCTTCGTATGAAACGGTATTGTGAAACTGCCATAATCTTATTATGGGCGCACTTCACCAAAATAATAAAATAACTAAATCAATACTAAGACGAAGCCTTTTTAATGTCAAAGGACAATCATTTGGATTTGTCTAAAATAGCACAAAAAGTTATGAAAAATGTTAGAAATTTATTTAAAAATAAATTAGGAAAAAACTTTTGTATCTGTTTAAAAATAGAGCAATGTTTGCTATAATATGACATATCATGGAAAAGGGAAGGATATAGGACGTGAAAGAAGAAATTAATATAATAAACCAGGTGAATAACGATACAACGCCAATCGTAAGCCTTTCCATTACGAGTCTGGATATTGAGGTGGAAGAGGGACGAGTTTACAAAGATTCCTTTTTCATTGAGAGTGAGAATAAGATTCCGATAGAAGGATATGTATGTACAACCAGCGATAAGATGGCAGTAGAAGTAGAGCGGCTTGAGGGAATCCGTCAGGAGATTCCTTTTTATTTTAAAGGCAAGCTGGCAACGGCGGATAGCAGTTTTGAAGGAGACATAGTTCTCATTACCAATGGGGGCGAATATACGATTCCTTACTCTGTCAAGGTCATACATAAATATATAGAAACTTCAAAGGGAAGAATATCTACGATGGAAGAATTCGTAGATATTTATAGAGAGAATCGAAAAGAGGCGATGGAATTATTTTTCCTGCCGAATTTTGAAAAAGTATTTCTGGAACATCTTCCAGAACAAAAGAGCTTATATCACAGTCTCATGAAGAGCAGATCAAGAAGTCTTATCTTAGAAGAATTTCTTACAGCGGCAGGATATAAAGAACCGACGTTTCTTGAAGTATCTGGTGAAAAGATTGTAATGGAAGAGAGCGATACGCAGACTACTTTGTCAATAGCACTTACTTCAGCAGGGTATGTAGAAGGAAGAATTTACAGTGAAAAGGGACAGGTTCAGCCATCTGTGAGCCGTTTTTCCAGTGATGATTTTACAGAAGGAACGTTTTCATTTACGATAGAGAAGAAACAGAATCTTCGGAATGGAAGCGATGTTATACGAATCGATACAGTTCGGCAGGATATAAAGATTCCGGTTGAATGGTGGACAGAGTCTTCTGCTTTGATAAAGGATAAAGAACAGAAGCTTTTATTAAAGAAGAAGCGGGCAGAACTTATGCATAATTATCTGTATTTTAGGACAGGAAGTATTGGATTTGAAGATTTTGCGGAAGATTCTGGACAGGTTTTAAAAGAATTGTATCGTTCTACTGAAGAGAATGAATGGAAGCTTTACCGAATGCATTTCCTGTTAATGGAAGAACAGCAGGAAGAGGCGAAGGCGGCGATGGAAGCTTTAGAAGAGATTGCACAAAAAGGCGGTTTTAAACCGTTAGAAGCGAATTATTTTCTTTATCTTAAAGCAATGTATTACCGGACTCCGGAGGTGATCAGCAAGGCGGTTACCGGAATAAGAGAGTTTTACGAATTATCAGAATATAAGGCAGAGGCGCTGTGGATGCTCATTTATCTTGATAGAGAGTATGTGTATAATAAGCGGCTTCAGTATGATACGATACGACAATTATTTGAAGATGGAAATAATAGCAGCTTATTATACTTTGAAGCGTGTGATATTTTAAATGAGAATCCAAATTATATGGAAGAGCTTGGCAAGTTTGAAATCAGTATTTTCCGATGGGGAGTAAGATACGGCTATATTTCACTGGCACTTTCCTATCAGTTTGCCCGGCTTGCTTTAAAGATGAAGTTTTATAATAAGGCAGTATTTTATATTGCACAGAAGCTATATGGTGTTGAACCGGATGAACAGTTTTTACAGGTAATCTGTTCCCTTCTTATAAAAGGGAATCGAACAGGGAAGGAATACCATGAATACTTCCGTCTTGCGGTGGAAGCAAATCTTAAGATCATAGGATTGAATGAATTCTTTATCCGCAGTATGGACTTTACAACATATGATATCATTCCGCAGAGAGTGCTTATTTATTTTACTTATAGTAACAGCCTTGATTATCTGGAAAAGGCATATCTTTATAGTAATGTACTGCGTAATAAAGAAAGTTATGAAGAAGTATACGGTGCATATTATTTTAAAATGCTTCCATTTGTGGAAGAACAGCTGTTAAAAGGAAGAATTAATGAACATCTGGCATATCTGTATACTTGTTTTCAAAAAGAAGTTCTTGAAAAGCCGGATAATTGGAAGTCAGTATGTGATATTTTATTTTATCATAAGCTGATCTGTAATAATCCGCATATCAGTGGCGTCTATGTTTCCTGTCCGGAAACAGAACAGGAAAGATACTATCCACTTTCGGCGGGGGTAAGCAATGTAGAAGTATATAATAGCAGAGCTGTATTTTATTTTGTAGATAATAATGAGCAGAGATATGTCAGAGATATTCAATATCAGTTAAAGCCGTTCTTATCAACAGAACAGTTTGAAAAAGAATGGATTCGCCGTAACCTTTCTAATAAGAAGATTTTATTAATGGAATCAGAAAAGATGAACGAGGGAATCAAAGAAGATGGCATAGCCGTTCTTCAGCAGCTTACATTTAACGATGATTTTGTACGTTGGATTCAGACAGAGGCAGTTGAGAAGCTGCTTACCTATTATGAGAATCATCAGGAAAAGCGAAGCCTGGCCAGATGGCTTGGAAAGATTGATTACTCGAATATTTCTGTAGAATTTAGAAAGACATTAATGGATTATTATATGGAAGTCGGCATGATGGAGGAGGCTTTCTTTGGAATCGAATTATATGGATGTGATATAATGGGTTCCGCAAAGATTCTCCGTTTGGCATCCTTTGGTGCGCAATATTATCAGGGAAAGAAGGATGAGGAAACACTTTCCTTAGCGTATGCGGCATTTATTCGAAAGAAGTGTAACAAAGATACACTGACGTATCTGATGAAGCATTTTCAGGGTGAAACAGCGGTACTTTTGGATATTTGGGAAAGAGGCAGGCGCTTTGGCCTTGAAACGGCTGATTTTGAGCGAAAGATTCTTGAACAGGTCATGTTTACTGGTAATGATACAGAAGGTGTATTTCCGGTATTTGAATCGTTCTATCAGACAAATGAGGGAGATGATCTGATTGACCGTTATCTGGAATATGCATCGATGAAAGAATTAGAAAGTTCCATGGAGCTGAATGACTTTATGCATATGGCAATTGGTCAGGAGATTGTAAATGGCCGCATGGAAAACCGACATTCCAGAATTCATTTCCTGTATTATTTTGCCGGAAGAGAAGAATGGTACGATACCATTAAAGATACGGCAGTATACATTATAGAAGGCTTTTTGCAGGAAAAGTTTTATCTTCCGATTTACCATGCGTATGCACAGTGGGTTCATTTTCCAATCTATTACAGAGAATTGACATTTCTGACATATAGAGGACGTGCAGGGCAGCATGTTATATTGAATTATCAGATTGATGGTGAACAATATTCTTTCCGTAATCTGAATTTGGAAGAAGTTCTTCCGGGAATGTATGTCTGTCATATGAATTTCTTCCAGAGAGATCATGTAAAGTATCGTCTAGAAGCAGACGGAAAGCTAGTTGCGGATGAGAATGCCCTGGAATTTGAAACATTTGAATATGAAGATGGAGAGGAAAGCCGTTTCTTTACATTGAATTATTTAGATACGGAAGAAGCATCACTGCCAGAGTTAAAAGAATATCTTTTAAAAACTTTTTTTGCAGACCAGTGTATGAAGCTTTTGTAGATAAACCAGTGTATAGTGGTTCAGAAAAACAGATTGAGAGGTTTATAATATAAATGGAAGAACTGGATACAAAAAAATATGCGGGAATTGATCTGGGGAAAACTTCTGTACAGTTTAGCATATACAGGGAAGGACAAGAAGAAATGTCTGAAGAAAGTTTCCCAATAGCAAAAGAGCAGCAAGAGGCATATATAGAGACAGGAATCCATCTGGTGGAAGAGTATATGAAGGAAAAAGAATATCAATGGTCTGATTATCAGGCGGTTCATTTTTCCATGCAAGATCCATCCGAAGAAAACAGAGATAAATTAAAAGAAAGTGTAAGTGAAGAGTTTTTAAAGTTTCATACAGTAAAGGTCATCACACATTTCAGAGCATTTGCAGAATATGTATTCCATCAGGAACGAATTATGTGGGATCGCAATACACTTTTATTAGATTATCATGATAACCAACTGAGTTATGTATTGATCGATCAGATACGCCGTTCAAGACAGAAGGCTTACCGGGCAGTAGAAAAACAGATTGATCTTAATGAATATCGGGTAGTGGAAGGAACACCGGAACAGGATGCGAATTTTGGACAGATGGTGAAGCGTTTTCTTGTAAAGAACCCGGCAAATATTATTTTCCTTACAGGAAGTGGATTTGAAGGAAACTGGATGAAGAAAACGCTGACCTATCTTTGTGCCGGAAGAAGAGTATTTCTAGGACAAAATCTGTATGCGAACGGAGCCTGTCTTCTGGGAATCCACCCGATCGAGCTTATGGATGAGGGAATGATTCTCATGGATGGACCGGATATGGTCTACCATACGGTGGGAGTGATTACAACAGAGGCAGGAAAGCCGCAGTATGTACCGATAACATCCATAGGAAGAGAGTGGTATAATACGCATGGCAGTGTGGATATTATTCTTGATAAAAGCCAGCGGGTAGATTTTTTCTATCATAATACGAAGGAAAATGAAATCGAGGGAGCTGCCTGTGATATAAAAGGATTGCCGAAGCGTCCGCCTAAAACAACAAGAATTCGCATAGAAGTTCGGTTTACTTCTTCGGTGGAGGGAGTGATTTTACTGAAAGATATGGGGTTTGGAGAAATGTTTCCGGCAACAGGAAAGATTACAGTCTTTCCATTTAAATTAATTTCGTAATTAAGTTAATTTCGTAATAAAAGATCATTACGGAGGGAAAGAGGTAAGGAAGATGAGAGAGTCACTTATCTGTATTGGTAAGATTGGAAAAAAAGGATATTATTTTGAAGATACTGGAATACAGATTTTTTCCTATGAGGAACTTTGTTATTATTTAAAAAGACATATGATCTGCTATATCCATACACTTCCCGGAGAGGATCTGCTCGTATATCTCAGGGATGAACTGGGGCTGGAAAAGTTATATAAGCAGCTGATTCGTCTGACAGATCCGGAAAAGGATCAGATGAAGTACTTTTCTGCATTATTTCGAGAAGGGCATTATTTTAATGAAGATGAGATAAGAGATATTTTAGATGAGTATCGAAGCCTTATGAATGCTCCGGTTTACCGGCAGAAAAAATGGATGGGCGACCTGCTTGTAAGATCAGGCAGATCAGCAAGAGCGCTGGAAAGTTATCAGGAAGCTCTTGCAGAAGAAGACTTGGAAAAAAATGAGATTGGGCGGATCTATCATAATATTGGAATCGCGGAATCAAAGCTTTTTCGTTTTCAGAATGCAAAGATTGCTTTTATCAAGGCATATCAGCATTTAGGCGAGGAGAAATCTCTTTTTTATTATTATGCGATTACGGCATTGTTAGAAGGAATCGAAGCAGCAGGAGAAGAATTGAAGGAATTTGAGGATTCTGATATGCTACTTGATGCATTTGAGGAAAAGTTTGCAGAATATCAGGAAGATTTTCAATATAATGCGGTATCGGAAATATATAAAAAAATAGTATTTTTAAATGAAAATGGAAAAGAAGAAGAGGCTAAAATAAAGAAAAAGCGTCTGGTTCGAAGCCTGCAGAGAGATTTTCGCAAAGAAATAGAAATTTAAATAAAAAATATTAGTGACAAATGCGCAAATAAGTTATACTATGGTAGCTGGTACGTTATTTACGATATAACATCAGGGTTAGAATGTCAGGAGATTTATAGGGACATACCAATAAGGAATGCCTGGCATATATGATAAAAACTAGGAGGAAACCACAACATGGCAACAGAAATGAACAAAACCTACAATCCATCAGAGATTGAGGACAGACTTTATAAAAAATGGATGGATAAGAAGTATTTCCATGCAGAAGTAGATCGCAGCAAGAAACCATTTACAATTGTAATGCCGCCGCCAAATATTACAGGGCAGCTGCATATGGGACATGCGTTAGATAATACACTGCAGGATATTCTCATTCGATTTAAGAGAATGCAGGGATATAATGCTTTATGGCAGCCAGGAACAGACCATGCAAGTATCGCAACCGAGGTAAAGGTTACAAACAAATTAAAAGAAGAAGGCATTGATAAAGAAGAACTTGGACGTGAAGGATTCTTAAAGCGTACCTGGGAGTGGAAAGAAGAGTACGGCGGACGTATTGTCAGCCAGTTAAAGAAGCTTGGTTCTTCCGCTGATTGGGACAGAGAACGTTTTACAATGGATGAAGGCTGTTCTAAAGCAGTACAGGAAGTATTTATCCGCCTTTACGAAAAGGGATATATTTATCAGGGCTCAAGAATTATCAACTGGTGTCCGGTATGTCAGACATCCATTTCTGATGCAGAGGTAGAATACGAGGATCAGGCAGGACATTTCTGGCATATTAACTATCCGATCGTTGGAACAGATAAATGTATTGAAATCGCAACAACCCGTCCGGAGACAATGCTTGGAGATACTGCGATCGCAGTACATCCGGATGATGAAAGATATAAAGATTTAGTTGGAAAGATGGTACTTCTTCCAATCGTAAATAAAGAGATTCCGATTGTTGCGGATTCCTATGTAGATAAAGAATTTGGTACAGGTGCAGTAAAGATCACACCAGCACATGATCCTAACGACTTTGAAGTTGGAAAGCGTCACAACTTAGAAGAAATCAATATTTTAAATGATGACGGAACGATTAACGAAAATGGTGGAAAGTTCGCAGGAATGGATCGTTACGAGGCAAGAAAGGCTATCGTAAAAGAGTTAGAAGAAGAAGGATATCTTGTACGTATTGAAGCGCATGAACATAATGTAGGAACTCATGACCGCTGTCATACTACAGTGGAACCAATGGTGAAAAAACAGTGGTTCGTAAAGATGAGCGAGATGGCAAAGCCTGCGATCGAAGCAGTAAAGAACGGAGATCTTCGTTTTGTACCGGGTCATTTTGACCGTACGTATCTGCACTGGTTAGAGAATATTCGTGACTGGTGTATTTCAAGACAGTTATGGTGGGGACACAGAATTCCTGCATACTATTGTGACGAATGTGGGGAGATTGTTGTAGCAAAAGAAATGCCATCCGTATGTCCAAAGTGTGGATGTACTCATTTTACACAGGATGAGGATACATTAGATACATGGTTTAGTTCTGCTTTATGGCCATTTTCCACATTAGGCTGGCCGGAAAAGACAGAAGATCTTGATTATTTCTATCCTACGAATGTTCTTGTAACAGGATACGATATTATTTTCTTCTGGGTAATCCGTATGGTATTCTCAGGATATGAACAGACAGGTAAATGTCCATTTAGTGACGTACTTATTCATGGTCTGGTTCGTGATGAACAGGGCCGTAAGATGAGTAAGTCTCTTGGAAATGGTATCGATCCATTAGAGATCATTGAACAGTATGGTGCCGATGCACTTCGCCTTACATTAGTAACAGGTAATGCTCCGGGTAATGATATGCGTTATTCAGAGAAGAAGATTATTGCAAGCAGAAACTTCGCTAATAAAGTATGGAATGCTTCCAGATTCATGTTGATGAATATTGAAAAAGCGGACTTAAGCAACGTATCTCTTGCAGACCTGACACCGGCTGATAAATGGATTTTATCCAAAGCGAATTCTCTTGTAAAAGAAGTGACAGACAATATGGAAAAGTACGATTTCGGTGTTGCTGTTGCCAAGTTAAATGACTTTATCTGGGAAGAGTTCTGTGACTGGTATATCGAGATGGTAAAACCAAGACTCTATAATGAGGAAGATACGACGAAAGCAGCAGCGCTCTTTACATTAAAGAAAGTATTAACGATTTCTCTGAAGCTGTTACATCCATATATGCCATTTATCACAGAAGAAATCTTCTGCAGTCTTCAGGATGAAGAAGAGTCCATTATGGTTTCTGAATGGCCTGTTTTTGAAGAAGAGTTTGACTTCAAGGCTGAAGAAAATGAAGTAGAGATGATTAAGAATGCTGTAAGAAATATTCGTAATCTTCGTGCAGATATGAATGTACCACCGAGCAAGAAAGCAAGTGTCTATGTTGTATCTGAAAAAGAAGAAGTTCGCAGAGTATTTGAGGATTCTAAAGTATTCTTTGCAACACTTGGATATGCAAGTGAAGTTCATGTACAGGCAGATAAAGCAGGCATTGCAGAGGATGCAGTATCTACAGTGATTCCTGATGCAGTTATTTATATGCCGTTTGCAGAACTTGTTGATGTTGAAAAAGAAATTGCCCGTCTTGAAAAAGAAGCAGGCCGTCTCGAAGGAGAAATTAAGCGTGCAAAGGGAATGCTTTCTAATGAGAGATTTGTAAGCAAAGCACCGGCAGCAAAGGTAGAGGCAGAAAAAGAAAAGTTAGAGAAGTATACTGCAATGGCAGCACAGGTTGCGGAACGTCTTTCTCAGCTTAAGAAATAAATAGCGATAAGAAGGATTTAGGAATGATGACATACAGCGAAATGGAACGGGAGCTCAACGAGATTCCGAAGTTCGGTGCAAAAGCAAGCCTGTCTAATCTTTCCGCTTATCTTGAACTGGCGAATCACCCGGAAAGGAATCTCCGGGTGATTCATATTGCAGGGACAAATGGTAAGGGCTCAGTCAGTGCGTATATTGATTCGATTTTACGTCAGGCAGGGTATATGACTGCATTGTTTACTTCGCCTCATTTAATAAAAATTAATGAAAGATTTCGTATTAATTTTAAAGAATGTTCCGATGAAGAGCTGATCAACGCCTGGTGCAGTGTAAAAGACTATATGGTGAAGGGCAAGGAGAAAGGTTTGCAGTCGCTTACGTTCTTTGAAATACTTTTTTTTATGGGTATGCTTATTTTTTCAGAAAAAGCAATAGATTATTGTATTTTGGAGACAGGACTTGGAGGAAGACTGGATGCAACCGTTCTTTCAAATCCGGTACTTTCTGTCATAACTTCCATTAGTTATGATCACACAGAAATTCTTGGCGATACGATAGAGCAGATTGCAGCGGAAAAAGCAGGAATCATAAAAGAGGGGATTCCGGTTGTCGCGATTGATGAAGAAAATGGTGCTTTTTCAGTGATCGAAAGAACTGCGAAAGAAAAAAATGCGCCTGTTTATGGGCTGAAATCGCAAGAGCTTACAATTTTAAAAAAATGTGAGAATACGATTGATTTTTCTATCAATAGCCGTTATTATAAGATAAGCAACTTAAAAGTAAAAAGTTATGCTTCCTATCAGGTGCAGAATGCTGCCTTAGCGGTACTTGCCGTAAAGGTTCTTTTACCGGAAGTATCACAGGATGTGATAAGAGAAGGAATTGTAAAGATGTACTGGCCTGGAAGGATGGAAGAGATTGCAGAGAATGTTTATGTGGATGGGGCACATAATCCGGGAGCGGTTCATCAGATTTATAACAGTTTGACTGATTCTGATAAGGAGTGGCTCTTATTATTTGCAGTTTGTTCAGATAAAGATTATTCTGAGATGATTCGTGTACTAGGCAGGCTTCCCTGGAAGAGAATATACATTACAAAGATTGACAGCGCAAGAGGGGCGGATACTGCTGCAGTAAAACAGTGTTTTAAAGAAGAGACAGCAGGGTGTCCGATATACGAATACGATAATGCAAGGACAGCATTTGAGACAGCTTTAAAGGATAGAGAATATGAGAATCTTTTATGTCTCGGATCACTGTATTTGGCAGGAGAGATTAAAGATTTTGCGACAACAATTTTTTGAAAGTGAGGATATATCATGTTTGATTTTGATTTAGAATTAAAGAAATTTAAACCAGCAGTAGGTGTTGAGATTGGAGAAGATGAACTTTTTAGTGATGACGTTAAAGATATCACTGATCTTGTAGAAGAACTGGTGTCAGAGCGTGAAGGAAAGAAAGCTTCTAAGTAAGCTCATCTGATAGAAATATAAGTAATAGCTGGTTTAGTTATCCGGCTTATGGATTGAAAGAAACAACAGTCTGATCTAGGAGGATTTCAATGAAGTGTATTAAATGTGGTCGGCCAGTTGGTGTGGGAAGATACTGTAATGCCTGCGGCTTTGACAATAAACACATAGCGAAAGCGTTAAATACTGCAGATTATTATTATAACATCGGTCTTGAAAAGGCGCAGATGCATGATTTAAGTGGAGCGGAGATGTATTTAAAGAAGGCTCTTACTTATAATAAGTCTCATAAGAATGCAAGAAATCTTCTCGGTCTTGTTTATAATGAGATGGGTGAAGGCGGCAAGGCATATATCCAATGGAAAGTCAGTGCAAAGCTTTCTTCTGTAGAAGAGAATATCGCGAATCTTTATATCAAACAGATGGAAGAGCATCCAGCAGTATTTGAAGAGATTAATGAAACAGCAAAGAAGTATAATGCAGCACTTTCCTATGCAAAGCAGGGAAGTGATGATCTTGCGATGATTCAGGTAAAGAAGGTACTTAGTGTCACTCCGAACTTCGTGAATGCACATTTATTATTTGCCTTACTTCATATGCGTGCAGGTGATACTGCCTCTGCACAGGCAGATTTAAATAATGTCCTTGCGATTGACAGATATAATACGACAGCTCGTCGGTATTTAAAAGAAATCGGAGAGAATCCGGAAACAGTGGCAGAGAAGATTCCTGCAGATGCTTTAAAGCCGGATAATGAGAATCTTAAAAATGTTCGTCCAGTAGACCATTATGAAGATCCGAATAAAGAAACATGGAAACAGTTTGTTTATATGTTAATTGGTCTTGCGATCGGTGTTGTTGCCATGTTTGTACTTGTTATTCCAAGCGTTAAGGCAAGTGTAAGTGTTGACTATAATAACTTAAAGAAGGAATATAGCCAGACAACCAATAAAAAAGATGCAGAGATCAATACATTAAAGGATGATAAGAAGAGTCTTCAGAAGAAGAATAAGAAGCTTACAAAGCGTCTTAAAGTATATGAAGGTTCTAAGGGTGAAGATAGTATGTACGACAGCATCTTAAAGGCAAGTCAGGCATACTCAAGCGGTAACTATGTAGAATGTGCAAAACATCTTTTAAAAGTAGATAAAGACTCTTTACCATCATCTACGGCAAAGAAGTTATATACATCCATGAAAGATAAGGCATTCCAGAATGCAGCTACACAGTTATATAACAGTGGAAAGGCTTCTTTTGATGCATATAAATATCAGGATGCATTAGATGACCTTGAGCAGTCTTATAAGTATGATAAGAGCTACAATACGGAGTATCATATTGCGATGTGTTATAAGTACTTAAATAAGAATGCAGATAAGGCACAAGAATATTTCTATGATATTATCAATAATTCAGGAGATAGTGATTTGATTCGTAAGGCAGCAAATCTTGGTCTTGATATGGTAATTAATTCTGCAAAAGAAGCAGCAGCCAAAGCAAAGGGTGGCAGCACGAAGTCTTCTGATTCAAAATCAGACAGTGATGATGACAGCACAGATTCTTCTGAATCAAAGAAGAGCAGTTCAAAGAGTACAACAGAAGAGGACTTTAGTGCAGATACTGCTGATGATAACGAATAATTATTGCTATTTTTAAAAAACATTATAAATAAAAATAAGTTCGACAGAATATGTCGGACTTATTTTTTTGTTTTTTATAGAATGATACCAGGACCAAAAGGTCAGAAAGTGCATACGCAGAAGAAGTATGTCATGCATTGCATGACGCGCATCTCACAATAAGAATGCCGGGGCATTCTTGAAGTTATCAGAAAGGGAGGCAGTGTAAAAATGAATTGTTGTCATGTAAAAAATCAATGTCTGGTCATTCGTCTGCCAAAAGAAATTGATCATTGTCAGGCGGAGCAAATAAGGCAGGAATGTGAGAGAAGTTTTATGAACTTTATTATCCGGGATGTTATTTTTGATTTTTCGGACACCTCATTTATGGATAGTTCAGGAATCGGATTAATACTTGGAAGGGTGAGACAGATTCATCCGATTAATGGAAAAGTATATTTATTTGGCGGGAATGAAATTGTTCGAAAGATGCTGGAAATGTCCGGAATACAAAATGTAGTTACCGTTTTAGATACGATTGAAGAAGTAAAGGAGGTATACGAATGAGACAGGCAGGAGAAATAGGAAACAGCTTAAAAATGGTGTTTCGAAATCATCCGGAAAATGAAAGAATTGTCCGGACAACGGCAGCAGTTTTTGTATCCATCTTAGACCCGACACTAGAAGAAATCTCAGATTTTAAAACAGCAGTTTCTGAAGCAGTTACCAATGCTATTATTCACGCATATCCGGAGACTGGTGGAGATATTGAGGCGTATTTTAAACGGGAAAATAGAAAAATTACAGTGATCATCACAGATTATGGTGTAGGAATCAAAGATGTGAAAAAATCAATGCAGCCATTGTATACAACGTTACATACACAAGAACGCTCCGGTATGGGATTTACATTTATGGAAGCTTTCTCAGATGAGATAACCGTAAAAAGTGAACCGGGGAAGGGGACAAGCGTAAAACTCATAAAAACTATGGGAAAGGGGGAAGAGTGTGGAGAGGACCTGTGAATTGATCAGGCAGGCAAAAGAAGGAAATAAAAAGGCACAGGAAATATTAGTAGAAGAAAATACAGGATTGATATGGAGTGTAGTAAAACGTTTTCAGGGGCGAGGGTATGATAAAGAAGATTTGTTTCAGATTGGAAGTATTGGTCTATTAAAATGTATTGACAACTTTGATCTTGAGAGAAAAGTAAAGTTTTCCACATATGCTGTTCCGTTAATTATGGGAGAAATCAAACGATTTTTAAGAGACGATGGCCTTGTAAAAGTAAGTAGAAGTCTGAAAGAAGCTTCCTATAAAATAAAAAGAGAGAAAGAACATTATGAAAAATTATATAATAGAGAACCAACATTAAAAGAAATCGCAGCAACCTTAGATATGGATGAATCCGATATCCTTATGGCTATGGAATCCGGTCAGGATATATGTTCACTTCATCAGGTTATTTACCAGAATGAAGGAGATGAAATTCATTTAGAAGATAAATTGGAACAACAGTCGGACTTAATTGAGCAGACTGTAGATAATATATACATACAGGAACTACTGCAGAAATTAAATGAACAGGAAAGGAAACTAATTGAACTTCGGTATTTTCAAAATCAGACGCAGGCTGTTATTGCCGGAATCATGGGGATATCTCAGGTACAAGTATCAAGAATGGAAAAGAAGATATTAGAAAAATTACGAATGCATTCCTTAAATTAAACAGAGAAAAAGAATTTCAGATTATAGCTGTATTGTGGCTGCAATCTGAAATTCTTTTTTGTTTGTGAATACCACAAGGAATAAATTCTGTTTAGATATGGTCAGAGCGAGGAATGAAAATGCGTAAGATTGGTATAATATAGGATAATGAATGTTTTTGAAGATTGCGAGAGTGCAAAGCACATAGCAATCTGGCATCAAAAGGTCAGTTTACACGATAAGGAGTTTGACTTAGTGACATCTTTATATCGAAATGAGGATGAAAAAATAAGCATGAAAAAATGAGTATGGAGAAAACAATTATTTATTTAAAAGCGGAGCAAAGTTCTTATGTGGATCATGAAATGATTCATATTGGAGATATTGCTTCTGTCTATTGTGGGGATAAGAAGAAGGAAGAGGAGATTAGAAATATTATTTTGTATGAGTTTGATGAGAACAAAGAAAAAGAAGGACGGATTTTTCTTTCGATTTTGTTAGTAATCGAAAAAATATCCGAGCAGATTCCATGTGGTGAAGTTCGCAATGTGGGAGAATTGGATATGGTTGTGTATTATAAGTCTAAAAATGCAGAGAATAAGAAATGGGTACAGACAGCGAAAATTTTATTTATCGGTGCCACATGCTTTTTTGGAACTGGAATTACGGTGATGGGATATAACAACGATGTGGATATGGCAAAAGTGTTTGGGCAGTTGTACAGAACATTTGTGGGGCAGAAACCAGATGGTCCTACTTTTGTGGAATTGTTTTATTCCATAGGACTGGCATTGGGAGTCTTTTTGTTTTTCAATCATGTTCCGGGAAAAAAAGTTACAAATGAGCCAACACCGATACAAGTGCAAATGCGGCTTTATGAGCAGGATGTAAACCAGACTTTTTTACTGGGTGCTTCAAGGAAAGGGGAAGAACTAGATGTCGCCGGTAACAGTCGTGATCAATAAGATTCTTTTAGGCTGGGTTGCCTTTGGTGCTGGTTTTGCGGTAGCAGGAGGTTTTATCGCCTTCATCAGTCTGATTGGAATCGTAACAAGGCTTGCCGGGATTACAAAAACAGCAGATCATATCCCAGTCTATGAAAATAGTATGGCTATGGGAATCCTTTTATTTAATTTATTATCTCTGTATCAACCGGTATTTTCCTGGATTTTTCCTGCGGCCGGATACAGCATTATATATCTGTCAAGTTTGTTTACAGGGATTTTTGCAGGATGTCTTGCCGGGGCATTGGCAGAAGTGGTAAATATTATTCCTATCTTTTCACGCAGGGTAAAATTAAGAAAAGGATTTCCTTATATGGTAAAAGCGGCAGCACTTGGGAAATGTATAGGCTGTCTGATTCAATTTTATCTTTTTAATCTGTAAGATATCAGGGTCAAAATACTTTTGCCCCAGCATCATCTGCAAAAATGAATACAAAAATAAGAATACTTTTATAAAATCAGGAGATACTTTCAAGAGATATTCATGAAAAAAATGACAAGAGCTTTAGGTAGTGTAAAGTAGCCTATGAAAAAATGGAGCTGAAAAAAAGGCTCCATCGGAACCTTGAAAATTGCAGATATGTTAGCTTTCGGCAGCGTACGCCACCCTTGACGGCACACCAAAACAATG